>CAZFUY010000095.1:7609-11499 GCA_964522445.1 uncultured Thiotrichaceae bacterium
GGTGAAATTATTTTAGAATTTTTAAAAGATAAAAATAATCTTATTATTCGCATTTATGATTTTGCAGAAACTATAGATAAAAAAACGATTAAATCCAGAGATCTGGATGATATACGCCCCGGTGGTCTGGGTGTTCATTTAATTAATAAAGTAATGGATCAGGTTGAGTATATGGATGGTCCTGATGGTATTGGTAATCTTCTGGAAATGCGCAAGGAAATGGGCACTTCTATAATATGTGATTAAGAGTATAAAGAAGAATAAATATGAAATATCCAACACATGAACATGGTGAATATACCGTTTTGTCATTGCAGGGCGAGGTGGATTTAAGTTGCTCGCCTCAGGCAAGAGAGCAAATTTTAAAACTATTAAAAAGTAGTAAAAATTTATTGGTTGATTTATCTTCTGTTGATTATATTGATAGCTCTGGTGTGGCGAGTCTGGTTGAAGGATTTCAGGTGGCCAGAAACCAGAAACTGGAATTTGCTTTAGTTGGTGTTAGCAAGGCCGCAATGCAGGTATTGCAATTAGCAAGACTGGATAAAGTTTTTCCAATCCATCAATCGCTTGATGATTGTTAAACCTGAATAAAGGAAAAATACTTGATAAAACTGGTTACACAACTGGGTAAACGATCGGTAAATGCAGTTGAAGAGCTGGGTTATATTTTTATGTTACTGGTTGAGTCTATAGGCTGGATTTTCACTGGCGCTTATCGTAAACAACCGGTTCGTTTAAGGCATATATTTCAGGAGGCAATGGTTATTGGTGTGCAGGCAGTACCTATAGCCTGCATTCTTTGTTTTTCTGTTGGTATGATGCTGGCCATTCAGGGTCTTGAAACATTAAAGCCTTATGGTGCGCAGCTGCAAATTATTCCTGGCATTGCGTTGTCTGTTACGCGTGAGTTTTCAGCTTTAATTATTGCCATTCTTGTAGCAGGGCGGTCTGGTTCTGCAATTACTGCACGTATAGGTACTATGCAAGAATCACAGGAGATTGATGCTTTAAGAGTTATTGGTGTTCATCCTGTTCGTTATCTTGCCTCACCTATTTTAATTGCGATGTTAATTACATTGCCGTCATTAACTGTTTTAGGCGATTTGTTGGGAATGCTGGGTGGTGCGTTTTATACCTCTATTGAACTTGATATTACTGTTGTAATTTATATGGAAAGAAGTTTCGATATAATAAAAGTTTATGATGTGATGCAGGGCTTAATGAAAAGTATTGTATTTGCAATTATTATTGTTCTTGTTGCGGTGGGTAATGGTTTTCAGGTTCAGGGTGGATCAGAAGGTGTGGGTCGGGCGACAACACGTTCAGTTGTTTTATCAATAAGTCTGGTTGTTATAGCTGATATGATTTTTACATTTTTCCTGGCGATGTAAATAATGACTGAAACTAATTTATCAAATAAGAACGAAAAAGCCCCCGTTATTGAAGTAGAAAATCTTGTTACACACTATGGTGATAAATTAATTTTAAATGGTGTTGACCTTGCTGTAAAAGAAGGCGAAATAATGGTCATTATGGGTGGAAGTGGCTCAGGAAAGAGTACGCTTCTACGTTATTTATTGGGTCTAAATACACCCACATCAGGCTGCGTTCGTTTATTAGGTAAAGATATAACAAAAATGAATGCAAAAGAGTTGCATAACATACGAAAAAAAATAGGCGTGTCTTTTCAGGGTGGGGCGTTGTTTGGCTCGATGTCAGTAGCAGAAAATATCCAGTTGCCTTTATGTGAACATACAAAACTTGATAAAAACACCATGGATATTATGACCCGTATGAAATTAGAAGTTGTAAATCTTGCAGGTTTTGAAGATTTAATGCCTTCCCAGTTATCTGGAGGCATGCTGAAAAGAGCAGCTCTGGCACGTGCCATTATTATGGATCCAAAATTATTGTTTTTTGATGAGCCATCAGCAGGTTTAGATCCTGTTGTATCTGTTGAATTAGATCAGCTAATACTTCGCCTGAGAGATGCTATGAATATGACAATTGTTGTAGTGACTCATGAACTGGAAAGTGCATTTACTATTGCAGACAGGATTACAGTTCTGGATCGTGGTGAGATTCTTATGAGTGGAACTGTTGATGAGGTGCGTAATAGTGATAATGAAAGAATCCATAATTTGTTAAATAGAAAACCAAGAACAGATACTGTTGATGTAGATGAGTATTTAAGAAGACTAACTGGACAAAATATTTAGATGAAAAAAGATAACTTTAATTACCTGATGGTGGGTAGCTTTGTTTTAATAGCAATGCTGCTGTTATTAGCTATGTTGTTTCGTATCACGGGCGCACATACAGATGCAGATAACTACTATGTAGTATTAAGCAAAATAACAGGAATTAAAGATGGTGCAGCGGTAACTTATGGCGGCTATCAAATTGGAAAAATAGATCATGTTGAGCCTGTTTTTGAAAGTGATAAAACAACATATCGTATTAATATTAAAATAAAATCTGGCTGGGAAATTCCGCAGGATAGCGTGGCAGAGATAGCCATGCCAGGCATCATCTCTGATAAACAAATTGAAATTACAGAAGGGATATCCACCATTAAGCTAAAACCAGGGGATACCATAAATAGCAAAGATGCTGTTGATATGATGGCTCTTGTAAATAATATTGGAAATCAGCTTGATGATTTCATACCCATTATGACAAAAGATATATCGCATTTATTAAGTAATCTTAATGAAAGTGCTGATCAGGTAGCTAAAATTGTCAATGACAAAAATCGTAAACATATAGAAAATATGTTCAAAAATGCAGATGATGCAAGTTTTCATCTTGTTAAATTATCAGCAGGTTTTGAACGTATTAATAGTCAGTTAGATGAAATATTAAAAGGCTCAAAATCAATACTTACTGAGAATAATGAAGATATACGTTACTCAGTTGTAGAGTTAAGAAAATCTATAGATGTGGTATCTAAAAATATTCATTCTATTATTTATAATATGGATTCTTCCAGTCGAAATATGAATGAATTTACTCGCCAATTAAGAGATAACCCCGGCGCTATACTTGGAAGCAAACCACCCGTTGATAAAGCAAAATAATCATAATAGAAAAGGTCATATAATAATGTTAAGGCTACTTATATTGGTTTTTATGTCGCAGCTTCTAATAGCATGCAGTCTTGGTGGTGGAGAAGTACCTGCGGATCACTATTATCGTTTACCTGAAATACCAGTAGTAGAAAATCAGTCAAAATTATTTAGTTCAATTTTAGTTAATCCAGTTCAGGTTGATGGTCTTTATCATGAGCGAGCTATCCTTTATATTGAAAAAAGCACACCGCTTGAAGTAAAACGTTATCATTATCACTACTGGGTAGAGCCGCCTGCAAAGCTTATTCAAAAATATCTGGTGTTATATCTGGATCGTAATGCTATTGCACAACAAATAATAACAAATGAATTACCTGATCGTGCTGATATTGAAATAACACCGCAAGTATTAAATTTTGAACGTATTATTGATGGCAGTGATGTTCGCCTATTGGTGGCAATTAAAATAGATGCTCATTTTCTAAAAAATAAAAAGATGCTTTCTAAAAAATATCAATCTAATATTAAGTTAGATGATAACTCTATGCATGCTACTGTTAATGGTTTTGGGTTGGCTCTGGCAGAGGTTTTTTCTTTATTTGTTAGCGACCTGTCTAAATAGGAATTTAGTCTAAATACTGTTTTATTGTCCCAGTATGCTAGGGATGCTCTGATCAAGTCTGATTATTTTACGCTGGCTAAAATGGTTTGTATTTACCCCGTAGTTCGTTGCAATAGAGCGACTATTCCGCCTCACTTCGTGAAAAATACAAACCATTTTTTCTCAGCCTAATTCTAACCATACTTAATCAGAGT
>CAZFUY010000096.1:0-3473 GCA_964522445.1 uncultured Thiotrichaceae bacterium
CGATAATTGCAATTTTACTCATGTAGAGTAGTTACTCCAAATTAGATAACTAAAACAAACACATCAAAAACAAACAGGGATTTACAAATTAGAGTTTAACCAGAAACTAAAACCACCCTCACCCCAAGCCTCTCTCTGAGAGAGGACACAAGGGCAGTGTTACATTCACACAGCAAGCGTTAATTTTTTAACAAATAATGAATTTAAACTCGGACTTATAGTAACTTCCGCACCATTTGCCTGCGCATAAATTAAACCAGAAGCATCATGTAAATAAACAGTCGCTTTCAATGATGTTTCTGTAACCGCTTCCACATCAACAGAAATATAAAAATCTGTGTGCATGGGAACATCCTGGTACTGCACCATCTCAACGAACTTCAATGGCAAGCTGCCCATATTGCGTTGCAGGCGAACCCAGACCAACATAGCCTGAAACATTAGATCTGTCGCAAATAAATTTGTTGAGCCCACTAAAAATTTTCCCTGATCTTTAGCACTAACACTGTCTAAATGACATATCAGGGTCAACTTTTGTTCAGAGTGATTAAGCACTTTTCGAATACTCTGAAAACGTGGGCCATGAAATAATGTGCCATTGGTGTACAACACAGCACCATCCTGTGCGGCAGAATTTTCAGACAAATCCATTGCCTTATATATTAATGCCAGCGGTGCTAATTTATTAAGAGTGATATCCGCTTTATAATGCCAGATGGGTTTCTGGTTTTCTGGATTCACTGAAGAAACTGTTAACTGACAATGAATACCATCGGTATTTGATTTGGCTGTTTCTTTAATTTCAATTTGATAATCATCGGCCTGACTCTTATCAAAAACAATGCCCTTCAATACCTGAAAATTTTCACATCGATTAAAACGATATTCAGGATGTGTTTTTTCACAGCTGTCTACCATCCATGAAAGTGCCGCCGCCGAAGGTAATACTGCATTGTCACCGATAACGTGATCTTCTAAAAAGACATTATCTTTTAACAGTAATTTGCTGGTAATGTTTAGCGTTTGTAGCTCAGTGTCATTATTAGATTCAGCTCGCATTGAACTACCCACTAATAACTGAACTGTCTGTTGCCGACTAGGATGCATCTCACCTTCAAAAATAGCCGCGCCTTCCGCCAGAGGAATAATTTCAACATTACGTTCTTTAAAGTAACGTTTTAATTCTGGCGTTACCATGCCACCATCCCATGGACCCCAGTTAAAGGAAACAACATGGCATTGTGGATAAGCAGAGCTGAATTGATAGGCTGTTTTATTGAGGATGTCATTAGCAATAGCATAATCGGACTGACCATTATTTCCATAAAATCCAGCAGCAGAAGAAAACAGCACAAGATATTCTAAATCACTGTCTGTGATCACTGAAAACATCGCTTCAAGACCGTGTATTTTTGTAGAAATAACGGCATCAAAATCTGCTTCCGTCTTTTTCTGAATAGGCTTATCAGCCAGTACGCCAGCACCGTGAATTAAACCTGTAATCTTTCCAAGTTTAGCAACAGCAGGAGCTACTTTTTCTTTTAACCCTTCAGTCTGAGTTACATCCGCACTTATATATTCAGCCAGACCACCGGCTTTATTTATATCATTTAAAGTCTGACTAATTTCACGATCAGATTTAATTGCACGTAAAGCCTGATTAATACCTTTTGGCGTTGGCTTTTCTCCACGACTCAATAAGTCCTGCATGATTTTCTGTTTTAACTCAGCATCATCGGTACAGCCTTTTGCCCAGTCAGGTTCAGCGCCTTCATTATAAACGGCTCGACCCAACAGAATAAAACGGCAATGGAAATCCTGAGCCAGTTTTGTAATACAGGCTGCGGTTACGCCTTTAGCGCCACCACTTACCAGAAATACAGATTCTGCATTCATTTTTTTGTGGCTATCAACAGGCAGCAATTCTGTTCTGGCATCACCCACCAGTGTCATTCTTCCTTCAGGAGAACAACCCACTTCAGAGACGGTTAAATCTGCATCAAATAACTCATCCGCAATTACCTGTGCGCTTTGTTTATCAGAAAATTTGGGGCTTAAATCAATGGCTCGGCAAAAGACAGATTCCCATTCCAGATTTAGTGTTTTTAATAACCCGTTGTAACCGCCCTGTATTGAATCAAAACGGTTATTACCCGCTGTGCCAATTTCACCATCCATATTAGTGACAGAAACGAAAAAGTTTCTGCCCTCAGAAGGTGATTCCACAAGTTGTTTATGTAAATGTTTAGCCGCAAAAAAGGCCATTTTCAATCGAGTTTCTTCATCTCGATTAAAGTTAAGCAATGGTGTTTTTTTACTGGCTTTGGGTGTTAAATAAATAAATCCATGAACTGGATCATTGCCTATTGCCGCTTCAAGATCAGCTTCAGTTGCATTTTTTAACTGGACTGACTTAACACCTTTCGGCAGTGACGATGGAGACGAGGTTAATGATTTAGGGAAGCGTAACACCTTCACCTGCCAGCCTGAATCCACAAGGATTTTGGCCAGATGGTGAGTGGTCTTAGTTCCATTATCCGTAATCAGGCAGGTACGGCCAGTAATAGCCAGCTCTGCACTGAGAAGATCAGGCTGCGTCAGAGCCTTTTTTTTTACTGTGCTGCTGGTTACTGTCAGCTCAGCTGAACTATCGTTTGGTTGAGCAATACTCTCACCCGTACTCTGCCCGGGTGTTTGTTGTTCTACATAAGCAACAATTTCACCTAAAGTGTGCATCTCGGCTAAAGCGTTTTGATCCAGTTCCGGTAGCTCGGGGAATTTAGTCGTCATTGCGCCTAAAATTTCAACACGCTTGATTGAATCAATGCCTAAATCCGCTTCCATATCCATATTAAGGTCTAACATTTCAACGGGGTAGCCGGTTTTTTCATTGACGATTTCCAGCATGCCCTGTTTGATGGCAGCTGAATCTAAACCGACAGATGTTGCAACTACAGGTGCAGCAGCCACTGGAGCTGATGTTGCAGCTGGTGTCTGTTGTTCTACATAAGCAACGATTTCACCTAAGGTGTGCATCTCGGCTAAAGCGTTTTGATCCAGTTCCGGTAGCTCGGGGAATTTAGTCGTCATTGCGCCTAAAATTTCAACACGCTTGATTGAATCAATGCCTAAATCCGCTTCCATATCCATATTAAGGTCTAACATTTCAACGGGATAGCCGGTTTTTTCATTCACTATTTCCAGCATGCCTTTTTGAATAGCTGCTGAATCTAAACCTGTAGATGCTGCTACAGCTGCGGCGGCAACAGGAGCTGCACTCGCTGTACCAGATGATACCGGGGCTTGCTCTTCTACATAAGCAACGATTTCACCTAAGGTGTGCATTTCAGCTAAAGCATTCTGATCCAGTTCCGGCAGCTCAGGAAATTTAGTTGTCATTGCGCCTAAAATTTCAACGCGCTTGATTGAGTCAATGCCTAAATCCGCTTCCATATCCATATTAAGGTCTAACA
>CAZFUY010000096.1:3573-11341 GCA_964522445.1 uncultured Thiotrichaceae bacterium
GTAGCTCGGGGAATTTAGTCGTCATTGCGCCTAAAATTTCAACACGCTTGATTGAATCAATGCCTAAATCCGCTTCCATATCCATATTAAGGTCTAACATTTCAACGGGATAGCCGGTTTTTTCATTCACTATTTCCAGCATGCCTTTTTGAATAGCTGCTGAATCCAGACCACCTGATACAGGAGTAGCTGGTACTGGTGTTACCACAGGCGGTGGAGTTACAACTGGCGCTGCCGCAGGTTGTGCGGTAACAGGCGCAGGAGTAGTTACTGGCGCAGGAATCACAGGGGCTGGTGGTACAACTGGGGCTGAATTTACAACCGGGGCCGCTACAGTTTGTCCACTATAAAGCTGTTGAGCCGACTGATTAAATGTCACCTGATTTCTTAAATACTGCTCATGAACCTTTAAGGTATCCTGTTGATAAGACTGAAAATCTGACATGCCCTGAACAACACTATCCGGTACATTTTGATTTGTTGAACCATATTCTTTAACAATATTTCCCATCAACTGGAAGAAGCCCTGTGCGTATTCCTGCTGGTTCTGTAAATAAAGTCCGTGAGTTTTTAATGTTTCTGACTGGGATTGCAACCATTCTGAATGCTGCATCGGTGCAGCTGTCACAGCGGGTTGAGCAGGAGACGGTGTTGCAACCGGCGCGGGCGCAGCAGGTGCAGATTTTTCAGCAGCGGGTGTCGGCGCAGCAGGTTGTGCCGCCTGCAGGGCTTTTAATCTATGCCCATCATTTAAAGCATCGGTAAATGCCTGCGAAGTTGCATCACTGACATAGTTCGAGCCGTTAAGCTTAACGTTCATGCCAACTTTCTTTTCTTCCGGTTTTTCTATATCAGGCTGATAAATATCTTTAAGGCTAATATCCACACCAGCAACTTTTAGCTGCATCAATGCCTGACGGTAAAGATAATCACTGTCTTTTTTCGGTGTACTGTTCAGCGCAATGGCCAGATGAGGTACATCATCTAATATGGCATCGACTAATCGAGTTAGAACATTTTTAGGGCCAAACTCTACAAAAATCGTGCCGCCCTGATCAGAAATATTTCTAATTTCTTCCGTAAAGCGCACCGATGTCAGCATATTTTTCTTAAAACTTTCTTTAATTGCTTTTGGTGTTTTTGGATATTGCTTAGTGGTTACGTTAGAAAATACCGCTGTTTTTGGCTTATTAAAGGTAACCGCATCGATAGCTTCACTAAAAGGCTTATGCGCATAATCAATTAATGGCGAATGGAATGCGGCAGAAACCGGTAGTTTCACCGTAGAGAAACCACTCTCTTTCAGTTCGCTTTGCGCCGCAATGATAGATTCTTTCGGCCCTGCAATTACAGCCTGCTTCGGTGAGTTGTAATTCGCCACCGATACATTCTCAAATTTCTTAATTTGCTCTTCAATACTATCAACATCACCCATTACGGCTAACATTGCACCGGTATCATAATCTGCATCTGGTGGTGGAGCTGCCATCGCCATACTGCGTGATCGAGATAAACTGTAGTAGTTTTTATCATCGATAACACCCGCCGCCCAAAGTGCTGTTAATTCACCAAAACTATGGCCGGCCATAAAATCAGCTTTGAAACCAACTGAAGTTAATAAACGGTACAAACCAACACTAATGCAACCCACCGAAGGCTGAATAAACTGAGTCAGTTTTAAGCGTTCTTCATTTTCTTCTCGAGTTGCATCATCAAAAGCAGGCTGTGGATAAACAGCATTGCACAGGTGCGTACTGTCACCTAAAGAAAGCTGTCCCATTTCAGCAAAAGCATCTCGCATGGGTGGGAAGTTCAGCAATAACTCATTACACATATTGAGGTACTGTGAACCCTGGCCTGAAAATAAGGCCACAACTTTAGTCTCCGAGCCAAAGCCCTGCTGCCTGAAACTTACGCCTTTCATATCCGTCCAGTCAGCCTTGCCAGTTTCTCTGGCAAATGAATCGCGTGCGCTTTGCAGCAACTCTATGACTTCTGCCTGATCTTTGGCAACAAAACCTATTCGAGCATCCGACTGTGGAATTTCAGGATCTTGCGCTTCCTGCACAAAATTAAAATATTCCACACCCGCTGGATCACCTTGCAGCGCATTCAACCAGCTCGCACATTTCTCGTTAAGCTGTCCAACCGTTTTAGCATGTAATACAAAGGGGCGCGCAATCGAATGCAAACGATAGCCGGCTGTTGGCTCACGCTCATATTCCTGTAATACAAAATGATAATTACTGCCGCCAAAACCAAATGCACTTACGCCAGCGATTCGTGGCCCACCTTTAGGATTAAGCCAGGGACGTGTTTCTGAATTGATATAAAACGATGATTGTTTTATATGCATCTTAGGATTAGGGTGTTCTACATTAAGGGTAGGAGGCAAAACTTTATGATATAGAGATAACGCGGCTTTAATCATACCCGCAGCACCTGCCGCTGTTTTAGTATGACCTATCTGTGACTTAACACTGCCCAGTGCGATATGCTCAACTTCATGACCTTCATTATCAAAAGCCGCTTTCAGGCCTTCAAATTCAGCAGCATCACCTGCTTTAGTACCCGTGCCATGAGCTTCGATAAGACCCACTGTATTATGAGCTACACCGGCATCCTGATAAGCGCGATTAATAGCAATAGTCTGACCTGCTGCACGAGGCGCATAAATACTCTTAAACTTGCCATCACTGGATGAACCAATACCGGTAATAACCGCATAAATTCGATCATTATCACGTTCGGCATCTTCCAGACGTTTTAACATCATCATGCCAACGCCTTCACCAATAACGATACCTTTTGATGATTCATCAAAGGGCTTGGGTACTTCATCACTGGTAAACGCAGGGGTCTTACTAAAATTCAAATACATAAAGGGTGAGTTATCAGTATCGACACCACCGGTGATCATCATATTGGCTTTATGTTCCAGCAGATCATTCACAGCCATTTTCATAGCGGCCAGTGAACCAGCACAGGCAGCATCCACTACGCAGTTCGTGCCACCCAGATCTAATCGATTGGCAACACGCCCTGCAATAACATTACCTAACATGCCGGGGAAAGAGTTTTCCACCCAGGGGATGTAGGCTTTTTTCATTTTTTCAATGAGCACATTGATGTCATCATCACCGACACCACTGCTTTTAAGCACTTTCTTCCAGATATGCCCCTGCAATCGTGAAACCAGTGGCGTTATAAGCTTTTGCCCGCCACCTACGCCGAGAATAACGCCGGTATTTTTTCGGTCAAATTCACCATCGGTATAACCGCAGTCTTTTAGTAGATCACGCGCGACCAGCAAACTGAGTAATTGTGAAGAGTCGGTGACTTCAAGGATATTGGGCGGCAGGCCAAATTCCATCGGATTAAAATCAACATCGGGTATAAAACCACCACGCTTACAATAGGTCTTATCCTCGGCTTTTGGATCAGGATCATACAGATCATCAATTGACCAACGATCTGGAGGCACATCGGTGATGCAACTGACCTTATCCAGAATATTACGCCAGAACTCGCGCAAATTTCTTGATTCAGGAAATAATGAAGCCATGCCAATAATGGCAATAGGGGTCTTCTGTAACAGCGTTTTGTATTGTTTGCTCATTTTATACCATAAATAAAAATCACTCAGCCGCGCATTATAAAGAATTCAACGCCATTTTTGAATTGATATAAATCCCATGTTATTAAATCAGCCTAAAAATAACTTAATCTATGGGAAGATAAAATTAGACTATACCCTGTTATAAGCCGCCCCCTTCATGATTATTAAAAAAAACAGAGCTATTAAGCCCTGCAATATATCTAAAAAAAACACAGTTCTCCTGCAACTATTTTCCCTGTTTATCCGCACAGATCATGCAATATTCGGCATAAGGCAGCGCCTGCAAACGTGCTTCAGGGATTTCATTGCCACATTTCAGGCAAATACCATACTCTCCCGCCTGAATACGCAGCAAAGCATTATCAATCTGATTTACAGCCTGTCTGGCATCATCATCAAGCGCATCAAGCACATCATCATTCTCTCGTTGCGTAACCTGCTCGGCAAAATCTTTTTCAACAGCCTCTTCCGTGTGCCAGGTCTCTTTATGAATCGCATCTCTGCGCTCTATATAATCTGCGCGTAATTCTCTTAGAATTTTTTCAAAATCACTTAAAGATCGCATATTAACTCTCCAAAGCTAATTTTTTACTCCACTTATTTCATAATGAGACCTTTACATGATTCAGGTGCGAAAGAAAAATAAGGTAAAATTCCACTGATTGAGGCAGGAAACGCAGTTAATAGCTGGCTATTGATAAGTTTTCTAACAAAAAGCAGTGAAATTTTAGCCATTTTTACTCGCAAATGAATCGTGTAAAGGTCTCATAATAATTGCGTATAGATTATCCTTATGTTTAAGACGTTTCTTTTTTAATTCTTCAAGATATTCATCAGAGGTATTTTCTGACCCCTCTTCAATTTTATGAACTTCATGATCAAGCTCATGATATTCATTAAACAGACGAGAGAAATGTTTATCTGACATTTTCAGCTGATGAATACGTTCTTTGTATTCAGGAAATTCATGGATAAGATCGTGCTTCTCTATTTGCATTATTAACACCTTAAAAATTATTCTGATCCAGAGAATCTATAAATAAAAACTTAATCAGAACTGCATTTATTCATAAATACTACAGACCAAAAAGAAAATATTTAAACACTTTTATACCTTTACAATAGTCCTGTATAAAAAGTTTGTTTTGATTTGGCGCAAACATCGAAGCGCTGATTGAATGACTCTTTTGAATTGAATATCAAGCAGAAAAATTATGAGCTAATGTATATTTTATCGATTAAGGAAGTGGCGGAGGATTATCATTAAGCGTGCGGATAAACACCAGTAATTCTGCACGTTTAGATTCTTTTTTTATGCCTCTAAGATTCATGGCGCGACCAGGCACTGCTCGATCTGTTCGTGTTAAATAATAATTTAATGTGGCATAGTTCCATGTATGCCCCGCATTTTTCATTCCTTCAGAAAACTCAAAGCCCGGAATACTGGCAGCTTTACGTCCCAGTACATTCCATAAATGTGGCCCCTTACTATGGCCACCCTGCTTTTCATGATCATGACATTGACCACATTTACGATCAAAATAAGCCGCACCTGCTTTAATATCTGCGCTTCTTAATAGCCGCTTAAAATCATCACTTAAGACAGGGGTATATTCTGCTAATGATTCACTTTTATCAAAACGAGCCGCATTAGCTACAGTGATAAAACTAATTAAGATAACGCTGAGAGATATTATTCTAGTCATATAAAAAACATATATTAATACTGCCGAAAAGATAGCCGGCATTATACATGAGTCTTTTTATATTTTTTGGAGTTTAATTCCCCACAGCTTACTGTGGATATTTCTCACTGACAAAGCAAACGATGAAAATGTGTATCATGACATTTAGGGCAAGGAGGTATATGACCCGCATCATGAAAGTGCAGGTTCTCACCACACTTATCACACATAAGAACACCAGGGCCAGTTATTTCACCTGTATGATACTCAGCATTTTCAGCCGAGGTTTTAAGCTTCATAAGCTCTACTTTGGTTTGATCTGCCGCCTGCTCTAAAAGAGTTAAAAAATAGTCTTCAATAAGCTCTATATCTAATGCCAGCCATTTTTTTAAATCTTCCCCATGTTCTGTCATATAGGATGCTGCCTCAACTAAATCACGCTTTAGAAATTTGGCTATTTTCTCCGCTTCTTCATTAGTCAGTTCACCCAGGTCAGATAAAGCCTGGCTTGTTTTATCGATAAGTTGATGCAAAACAGGGCCTGTTTTTTCCTGAAGCTTATGCGCTTCTTCCATGGTCTTTTTTAAAACAACTTTATAGGCTTCGTTTAAACCTTCAGAAGGAAATAGGTCAGGTGTTTTTTTGCTCATCTTCATACTCCTCTGTATCTATATTTTTGTATCTATATTTTAAAAATACGCCTTAGTGATTATTAAAGATATGATTTTAAGCAATTAAAATGGCCACAACGACCATGATGACTCTAGCTCATCTTTGCATTTGGCTAATTGTGCTCGATAGTTTGCTGCCCTGGCTTTTACTTTTTCTGCAACTTTAATCAGCCATTTTTTCTTCAGATAAGTTTTACGTTTAAAACCGCCGTGCCCTTCATGGTATGCAAGATACTGGTTATAAGCATCCCATTTGGAAATACCCAGTGTTTTCTGCGTGTAGTTAACATACCAGCCAATAAAATCTACTGCATCATCAAAATCATCACGATCTGCACCGGAATTACCTGTCTTTTTAATATACCAGTCCCAGGTATCATCTTTGACCTGCGCATAACCATAAGCATCTGATTTTCGACCCCAGGGGATAACCCATAATAAATATTCACGCTCTGGCCTGGCATCATATTTAAAACGTGACTCCTGATAAATAATTGCCAGCTGGACATGAATCGGCACACCCCATTTTTTAAAGCTATTATTGGCATCATCGTACCACTCATCTTTATCCATAAAAATATCACAGCTATTTTCAATATTTTTAGGCGGCGATGTAGAACAGCCAGAGCTATTCACGATTATGAATATCAATATAAAGGTGACATAAATTGTTAACTTGCTATTTTTCATTATCTATATTTAAAATATACTCTATGTATAGATATTATATAACCTGAAAAAATCAGTTGGGTAAAAATGAAAGAAATAGATAATGAAAAACTGGATCGTGTTGTTGCTCAGGCTCATAAAGATGCCATAAAAAGAGGCCACGGTTATCGCGAACAGGCATTAAAACTTTACCCCTGGATTTGTGGCCGCTGTAGCCGAGAATTTAATCGCGCCAATATAAGCGAGCTTACAGTACACCATATAAATCATGACCATGATGACAACCCTGAAGATGGCAGTAACTGGGAATTACTATGCCTTTATTGCCATGATAACGAACACCAACGACATACTGAATACCTGGCCAGCCATGGTGTTGAATTAGGCGCAAGCGAAAAAAAAGAAGCGACCAGCCAGCCTTTCGCTGATTTAAAAAGTTTACTTAATAAAGATTAATATCTACATTACACTTTAAACTGTTGCACCAGATGCTGTAATCGATTAGCTATATCTGATAGCTCAATACTTGCAGCCAATGTTTGTTTAGCACCTGCTGATGTCGCTTCACCGACTGTATTTATACTCACTACATTACGGTTAATTTCTTCGGCAACATTATTTTGCTGTTCAGCCGCACTGGCAATAAGTAAATTTTGATCCAAAATAGAATCAACGGCATCCTGTATTTTTGACAAAGCGCCGCCTGTTTCCGCCATTTTTTCTTTTCCAGCAGCTGAACTTTCTCGGCTATTCTCCATTTCAACAACAGCATGTTTTGAAGCAGACTGTAATTGCTGGATCATCTGCTCAATTTCACTGGTAGACTCCTGCGTTCTTGAAGCAAGGGTACGAACCTCATCTGCAACAACAGCAAAACCACGCCCCTGTTCTCCTGCTCTTGCTGCTTCTATCGCTGCATTCAATGCCAATAAATTAGTTTGCTCTGCAATATTTTTAATAACATCTAACACGCCGCCAATATTCTCAGAGTTATTTTCTAATTGTTTAATAGCATCAGCTGCTGTAATAACATTATCAGCAAGAGCATCAATTTGTGTAACACTTTCTTTTACAATAGCAAAACCTTCTGATGTCTGATTTTTTGCTGTTTCTGCACTTTGAGC
>CAZFUY010000097.1:0-4653 GCA_964522445.1 uncultured Thiotrichaceae bacterium
AACTCTACTCACTGCCTGCAGCGAAGAGCAGCAAAACCGTTTGTCTCGACTAGGCGTTAGCTGGCTGGAAGGAAACTATAAGGTTACTTATGCAGATGGCACACATGTGAAAAGCTGGATTATTAGGAATAGCAAGGTAACCTCAGAACCCGCTAAAGGTTATTACTATTTCTGGACCAATAAAGACGGCAAGAAAAGATACGTTCAAACACCTATTGCCAGAACCTATATTGAAGAAATCAATTAAACCATGCGCATTTCTTTCTTTATTTTATTGCTCTATTCAAACCAGCTGTTTGCAGACAATTTACGCATTGCTGTCGCTTCAAATTTTTATGCCACATTAAATTTAATAAAAACACAATTTGAAAAAAACATTCAGTAAAAATTGATCTTATAAAAGGCTCTACTGGAAAATTATTTGCACAAATAAAACATGGCGCACCATACGATATTTTTTTAGCCGCCGATATTAAAAGACCTGAACTTCTTGAGAAACATGGCCTTGCCGTTAATAACAGCCGTTATACTTACGCCATTGGCCAACTGGCCTTCTGGTCAAAAAACAAACCTGCGTATAATATTTCAACAACATTAAAGTCTAATAATTACCAGAATATTGCTATAGCCAATCCTAAAACAGCGCCTTATGGACAAGCTACTATAGAAGCACTTACTCAACTTGGGCTATACAAAAAAATAAAAACAAAGCTTGTTTATGGTGAGAATATTGCTCAAACTTTTCAATTTGTAGAATCCGGAAGTGCTGACTATGGTTTTATTTCACTGGCTCAAATTAAAAATAAAAAAAGTAGTTATTTGATTGTACCCAAAAGTTTATACACACCTATTAGACAACAACTTGTTTTATTAAAATCATCTACTAATAAGAGCCTTGCTCAGAAGTTTATTAATTTTATGCAGCAAGACTCAATCAGGAAACTGATTATAAATCAGGGCTACAGAGCTATTCTATAATGTTTACAGCCATTGAACTTGACCCCATATTAATTACATTAAAACTGGCATCAGTTACCACTATTGTATTGCTTATTATTGGCACGCCACTGGCATGGTGGCTGGCTAATACTCAAACACGTTTCAAAACACCAATCGAAGCCATCGTTGCTTTACCACTGGTACTGCCACCCACTGTTCTGGGATTTTATTTACTTATTGCATTAAGCCCAGATGGTTTTATTGGTGGAATATGGTCAGTGTTTTCTGATGATCGGCTTACCTTTAGTTTTATGGGGCTTGTGATTGGCTCAGTTATATATTCACTGCCTTTTGTAGTGCAGCCATTACAGGCAGGTTTTGAAAGTGTTGGCAAACCAATACAGCAGGCAGCTGCAACATTAGGTGCAAAACCTTTTGAAATTTTTATAACCATTGTTTTACCCCTTTCTTACCGGGCTTTTTTTGTTGCTATTAGCTTAGGATTTGCACATACCGTTGGAGAATTTGGTGTAGTTCTTATGATTGGTGGAAATATTCCAGGGCTGACAAAAGTTTTATCCATTACTATTTATGACCATGTAGAATCATTAGAATATTCCGCCGCTCATATTTATTCAGCAGCATTACTTGCCTTCTCATTTTTTGTATTACTGATTACATATACAGCAAACAGGAAACTCAGTATTCGCCTGTAATAAAAATATGATAAAAGCACATTACAGAAAATCTTTTGCTAATTTTAAACTCGATGCTGAATTTGAAATGCCCGATAATGGAATAACTATTTTATTTGGCGCTTCAGGCTCAGGAAAATCTACCCTGTTAAATTGCATTGCTGGACTGGAAAAAGCAGATACTGCTTATTTAAAAATCAATGAAACATATTATGATAATAATGCTTCTAACATTCGATTAAGCTGTCAACAAAGACAATTTGGCTATGTATTTCAGGACAATCGCTTATTTCCCCATATGACTGTCCTGGACAATTTAAGATACGGCTATAAACGCGTTGAGCCTCATAAACAGGCAGTAGATTTTAATAAGCTCATTGAAAAATTTTCATTAACAGATTTACTTAAACAATATCCACATCAATTATCTGGCGGTCAAAAACAGCGTGTGGCTCTGGCTCGTTCTATTTTAAGCAATCCTCATTTATTAATTTTAGACGAACCCATGTCCGCTTTGGATTATGCTGCAAAACAGGAACTCTTTCCCTATCTTGAATGCATACATAAAGAATTAACCATTCCCATTATTTATGTTAGCCATGATTTAAAAGAGGTTTTACAACTGGGTGATTACATTCTAATTATGGATAACGGAAAAATTATTGATCATGGCGATATAGTAGACCTCTGTGTAAGCCAGCCTTTATTAACTCAGAATGAAGGAGCCAGCTTTATACTACAGGGAAATGTAATAAACATTGATGAAAAACACTGCATTACAACAGTTGATTGCAAAGAACACAAATTATTATTATCCGGCATGCCACTTGAAATGAAGCAAAAAGTTAGAATACTGGCTCATGCAAAAGATGTCAGCCTGAGCTTAACTCATGTAAGCGACAGCAGTATTCTAAATATTCTAAAAGCAAAGGTCAGTAAAATTCATAATCCAGACAATGGAAAACAACTGATAGAATTAAATATAGGTGAAACTAAAATATTATCTATGTTAAGTATTCGATCTGTTAATCATCTGCAATTAAAACCGGGCGTAAACATATTTGCACAATTTAAAGCAACAGCTATTGTGCGTTAAACTCAACGACAATCGACTAAAAGACCTCTCTTAAATTTAACTAATCTGTAGGGTGGATCAAGCGTAGCGGATCCACCCTACTTTTCCTTAAATAGTTCTGCCACACAGCATGTGTGTAGCAGCTAAAGTCTCGCACTAAAATGATGAACCCAAACTAAAATACATTCTATTATCACCAATAGCATCGTCCAGACCGGAAGCAACACCTAATCGTATTCTAATATTTAGCCCATAGAATAAATTACTATCAGCATGTAACTCAGCGCCTACCCCTGTGTAATATTTTTCGGGAGATGAGCCATCCTGCCAGACTGCACCTGTATCCACAAACACGCTGCCCGATATCTGATTCATCCCTACAGGTGGTGTCATATAACCCCGTTCAATTAAAGCTATTGGGAAACGCCATTCAAGACTGGCTAACTGCATGCGCCTGCCTCGTAATTGCGGCAGACCTTCTTTATATCCTCGCAATGAATATTCTCTTTGACCAAATAAAGGCTCGCCTACAGAGTTAAGAATATCAAGAAAACTAAAGTCGCTATTTTCACCGCCTAATTTAAATAGACTGGGATTATCTGTGCCATAGCCTTCCACTAATCTCACAGCCAGAACATTCTCTCCACCGAGTGGAATATATTCACGCCAGTCCAGGGTATAAATTTCACCTGTAAAGCTGCTATCAATTACATCACTACTTTCTGCAATGGCTTTAACAGATCGGCCATCATTTTCACTGATTGAACGAATATAATTTTTACTGTTATTAAAAGTTAGCGCCAGTCCCAGTATATTATCATCTGCATCTAATAATTGCGGCCAGCCCTGCGCACGACGACCTTCACTATCTTTACTAATAAATACACCTGTTAAAAAATTCCACCTAAATTTATCCTGCGTATAAGGAAAAGCAAACACAAGAAAAGCATCCTCTTCTTTTATAGCGTAAGCAAAATCACCATTTGTATCAGAAATAATACTTGTTGATCGCCTGATACCTGCCATCAATCTATCGCTATAAGCATAAGCAAAATTACCAACCAGCCATTTGTTTTTTGCATCAAATGCTACTGACAAAACATAATTATGAATAGCTAATGCATCATTGCCCGATGTGCTAATGCCTAACTCTGCCTGATCTTCACTCAGAAATATAGCCGGCTCCCACCAACGAGGCATCAGGCTTGACCACGGGGAATAATTTTTTATTTCTGATATTGTTAAATTTACATTAAATTTATTTTCAGTTTTTACAATATGTTTTTCCTGTATTTTATCAGGATACAAATCTTCAACATATTTTAAGGCCATAATATCTGTACCATTTCCACTATAGCCTGCATAGTAAAGTGTGCCATGTTCATTATTCATAACAGGATTAAATGCACCACTCTTAACACGAGTTAACTGAGATATTTCTTTATGATAGAGATGATACTGATAAATATTATATACACCTGTTCTGTCAGAACTAAACACAATACCTGATCCATCTGCATTGTATTGTGGCTGCATATCTATGAATTCATCATTAGTTATCATTTCCCACTGTTTTGTATTTAAATCAAATTGTTCAATATTCCATCCCTGACCCGGCCTGAAAATGGATGCCACAATAAAACGACCATCGGGTGACCAGTCGGGCTGGCCTATAACTTCATTCTCTTTGCCCTGCCATACAACCGATTGCTTTTCACCTTTATTATTTAAAATCTGCAACTGGCTAATAGATTTATCTGTATGCACTGCAATAATATTTTTCCCATCAGCAGACCATGCCGCAGATCGGTAGCGACCACATGATGTTATTGCTTCTGCTTTATCTTTTCCGGGTTTAATAATATATAAATCAAAATAACGATTATATTCATCACAATATTCTGGCTGTGCAATTAATGCACCCTGCTCTGCATGCATATCCAG
>CAZFUY010000097.1:4753-8642 GCA_964522445.1 uncultured Thiotrichaceae bacterium
TAAATTCCGCCCATAATTGTGTTACATCTTTTCTCAATACACGCTGGGTATTGGTGTTAATCATAAAGGGAATAATATTTTGACTGTAACTGCTTACCAATGCCTGCACTGCATCTTTACCATAACGCTGTTCTATAAACTGATAATAATGTACGCCATAAAGATACTGTGTTGTTCCCATTGGCCAGCTGCGCAGAGGCAAATTAACCTGACTAACAGGTTTTACACCGGATGCCACTTCCATACGCATCATCATTTGATACAGACTACTCTGCCCTCGCCCAATACCTTTTTCTATATCAGTTTCATAATAGCTTGCCAGTCCTTCAACAAACCAGCTGGGCTGAAAATAATTTGGGAATAATAACCAGTGCCTACCAAAAATATTACGCAATTTTTCTGCCCCCCCAGATACTTTATCCAGATGCAATATATGCGTATATTCATGTGTAATTAATGTATCAAGCCAGTCATCAAAATCTTCTAATGTATTTGTTGTATCCGGTGGCGCGACAAAAAGTACGCTGCGATTAAATGGCAAAGGCATGGCATAACCATTAGTCTGATCGGATTCATCACTAATAACTAAATGTGTTTTTTGTTCTGGCTGCCAGTTAAATTCTGGTGACAATTTTTTATGTGCTTTTTCAGCAGCTATAGCGGCTTTATTGGCAAGATTAAAATAATCTTCTGCAAAGTGAATATAAAAATGATCTGTTTCAAATGTTTTCCAGTTATGTGTTGGATCAACTGCTAAAACATTAGAGGTAAAAATAAGAAAAGAAAGCGCAATTATTTTTTTCATAAATTATTCCGTAATTTATTAATTTTTTGTTATTAAGTCTGGAAAATTATGAGGGATGACAGTTATTTTTTCAGTCCCAGCCAGATAAAGACCGAAGCCAAAGTAGCTAATCCCCATGTAAAAACAGGGACACCCCATAAAACAGGAAGTGACATGCTGTGCCCCATCATTAGTGCAGCACAGATAAACAACCCAGAACCTGCAAATACAAATAGACTCTGCCGTTGATTATTTACCATCTCCATCCTTAGTTTTTTTATTTCCTCAACCTGCTGTTGATGACTATCACCCTCTGCTGATTTTTTTAATGCGCTAAATATAAGATCAGGCATCTCTGGCATTTTTTCTACTATAAAGGGCAGGTTCTTTTTAAAGGCTTTAACCATGGCTCGCGTACCCACCTGCTCGCTCATCCAGTTTTCCAGAAACGGTTTAGCCGTTTTCCATAAATCCAGATCCGGGTAAATCTGCCGCCCCAGGCCTTCTATATTTAATAATGTTTTTTGCAGCAAAACTAACTGAGGCTGCACCTGCATATCAAAACGTCTTGCTGTTTGAAATAAACGCAATAATAAATGACCAAATGAAATTTCTTTTAATGGACGTTCGAATATAGGTTCACACACGCTACGAATTGCAGATTCAAATTCATCTACTCGTGTGCCTGCTGGAACCCAGCCAGAGGTAACATGCAATTCTGCAACTCGATGATAATCACGCTTGAAAAATGCCAGAAAATTCTCTGCAAGATAACGCTGATCTTCAGGACTTAAACTACCAACAATACCAAAGTCTACTGCAATATATTTAGGGTCATTTAGATCATCAATATTTACAAAGATATTGCCGGGATGCATATCTGCATGAAAGAAGTTATGTTTAAAAACCTGGGTAAAAAATATTTCTACGCCACGTTCAGATAACACTTTCATGTTAACACCCATGGCTTTCATTTTTTCAATATTGCCCATGGGTTCGCCATGTATGCGCTCCATTACCATGACATTTTTTCGCGTATCATCCCAGTAAATTTCGGGAATATATAAGGCTTCTATATTTTCAAAATTACGTCGTAACTGACTGGCATTCGCAGCTTCACGCATCATATCCAGTTCATCTATAATTGTTTTTCTATATTCATCTACTATTTCAACAGGACGTAAACGACGCGCATCTGATGAATAACGTTCAGCTAAACGCGCAACAATAAATAGCAGCGCAATATCTCTTTTTATAACGGGTAAAATATCTGGGCGTAAAACTTTTACAACAACATCTGTTCCATCTTTTAACGTTGCAACATGAACCTGTGCAACTGATGCAGATGCCAGAGGCGCTTCATCGAATGATGCAAAAACTTCTTCTACTGTTTGACCATAGGCTTTTTCAATAATCGCTTTTGCCTGTGAACCGGGAAAAGGCGGCACTCTGTCCTGAAGCAATGATAATTCTTCAGCAATTTCATCTGGCAATAAATCTTTTCTGGTCGATAGCATTTGACCAAATTTAATAAAGATCGGCCCCAGGTCTTCTAACGCCTGACGAATACGCCGACCTCGTGGCGCACGATTTCTGATAAACCAGTTCCAGGGCAAAACATACATTAAGAAACGAAAGGGTCGAAGTAAATGTATGGCAAAAACAATATCATCTAACCCATGCCGAACCAGCACATAGTTAATATGTATAAGTCTGAATATTTGTGATGGTTTTATCATGATAATTTTTTATTTTTTTGCGAAGTTTTTTATTCTGGCCTGTAACCGATCAGTTGCAGATCTCAGGCTATCAACCTGATTTGTAAATCTGTCAATCTCTGCTCTGGCAGGAGTTAAGTGGCTTTCTTCCTGTAAATATTCACCCACATCCATAAACATGGAATCTTTACTGCGCGAAAACCATTTAGAGAAATCCCTAACCACATTACCAACCTGATGAGCAACCAGATCACCTGTATAACGAGATAGTTGTTCTTCCCAGTCAATGTCTAACTGTGACAGAATTTTTTTAAATTGACGCCCTAAGCGCGTATCACCAGAAATAGTCACTTCTCCCAAAATCAAAACCGCAGCAGCATTTTCTGACAAACTTAATCGGGCAAGTGCGATGGGGGTTCCACAGAGAGTTGTATCCGCCTGCGCATCAAAGTCACTCATCACCATAATGCCATCCATGCCCGGAAAAAGAAAAAGGCTTTCATTCAAGCCTTTAAATTTAATTTCAATAACTTTGCCTTCCATATCTTCAAAACGATACAGAGCATTTTGATCTAATGAAATATACTGGTTAAAAGCAGTTTCAATCGATGCGATAAAGAGTTGCGGCAAACTCATGGGGCTATAATTTGAAACCTTTATGCAGAGCAACTACACCACCGGTTAAATTATGATAAGTGGCTTTATCAAAACCGGCTTCTTCCATCATGCCCTGTAATGTTTGTTGATCGGGATGCATGCGAATAGATTCAGCAAGATACTGATAACTTTCTGCATCATTAGCCACCAGCTTGCCCATTACAGGTAAAATCTTGAATGAATAAACGTCATATACTGGCGCTAATCCAGGTGCAACAGGTTTTGAGAATTCAAGAATAAGTAATCGACCACCTGGTTTTAAAACACGATACATGGAGCGTAATGCGGCATCTTTATCGGTTACATTACGCAAACCAAATGCAATGGTGATGCAGTCAAAATAATTATCAGGAAAAGGTAAACATTCTGCATTAGCCTGAACATAACGCATATTGCCAGCAATGCCTTTATCTATTAAACGTTCACGGCCGCGGCTTAACATGGATGAATTTATATCAGATAAAACAACTTCACCCGATGGCCCTACCATACGTGACATACGCAAAGCCAGGTCACCTGTGCCGCCGGCCAGATCAAGTGCTCTCTGGCCTGCTTTTAATCCGGTTTGACTTAAAGTAAAACGTTTCCATAAACGATGAACGCCAAATGACATTAAGTCATTCATCACATCGTATTTATCGGCAACGGAATGAAAAACACCGGCTACCTTTTTTACTTTATCTTTTACATCAACCTGTTCGTAACCGAAATGTGTTTTTTCATTGCTCAT
>CAZFUY010000097.1:8742-11309 GCA_964522445.1 uncultured Thiotrichaceae bacterium
CTTTATCTTTTACATCAACCTGTTCGTAACCGAAATGTGTTTTTTCATTGCTCATGATATTAACTTATATATGTTTAATTAAGAGTACATGCTTTAAAAGCTTTCACCACAGAGGACACGGAGGTCACAGAGGTTTTTATTTGTGCTTTTTGAAACGTACTTTTTAAAATCTAATTAATCAATATGGGGATTATTACTGTTTACACATTGGCAATACCCATAACTATTCTTTAACTCTGTGACCTCCGTGTCCTTGTGGTGAAAAATCTTCCCTTAATTAGCAATCTCTTTATGCTCAACACCCGCTTCTTTCAGGCGGCCTAAATAATCCTGCCATTTATCTTCGTAATGAGCGCCCAGATCGTGCAGGTATTCCCACGAATACAAACCACTATCATGACGATCATCAAAAACCAGTTTCACCGCATAAAGACCTACCGGCTCTATGGCTTTAATATTTACACCTTCTTTGCCAACCTGCAAAGTTTCTTCGCCGGGGCCATGACCTCTGACTTCTGCTGAAGGTGAATAAACGCGTAAAAATTCACAGGTGTATTTATAGGCTGCACCATCATCAAATTCTATTTCCAGAATACGTGATTTCTGATGCAGGTTAATATTTGTTGGTTTTGGTGTTGTCATTAATCAATCTCCAAATGTTCAACCTGGGGGGAAGTTTTTAGTCTCAATTTTTTTGTAGATCGTGGAATCTTGTCGACTCATGCAGGAATAGTAAGTTCTGTATTCTACATGACAATTAACAGAAGCATGCCTACAAAATATAGCGGCTTAAATCCTCATCTTCCACAAGGCTACCCAGGCTTTCATCTACATAACTGGAATCAATAGACAGAGTTTCACCCGAACGGTCTGGCGCATCATAAGAAACGCTTTCTAATAATCGCTCCATAACTGTATGCAAACGTCGCGCACCAATATTTTCTGTACGCTCATTAACATCATGTGCCACTTTGGCAATTTGCTCAACACCGTCTTCGGTAAAGTCCACGGCAAAACCTTCTGTGGCCAGCAAAGCCATGTATTGCTTGGTTAATGAGGCATCAGGCTCTGTAAGTATGCGTACAAAATCTTTGGTGGTTAAGGCTTCCAGCTCCACACGAATCGGCAAACGCCCCTGTAATTCAGGGATTAAATCTGAAGGTTTGGATAAATGAAACGCGCCGGAAGCGATAAATAAAATATGGTCTGTTTTCACCATGCCGTATTTGGTGCTAATGGTACAGCCTTCTACCAGAGGTAACAGGTCACGCTGCACGCCCTCGCGAGATACATCTGCTCCCGAGGTTTCACCTTTTTTGGCGACCTTATCTATTTCATCAATAAAAACGATGCCATTTTGTTCTGCATTTTGAACGGATGTTAGCTTTAGCTCATCCTCATTGACCATCTTTGAAGCTTCTTCATCAATGAGAATTTTCTTTGCTTCAGCAATACGCATTTTACGGGTTTTAGTACGATCACTGCCCATATTCTGAAACATACCCTGCAACTGGCTGGTCATATCTTCCATACCGGGAGGTGCCATAATCTCTACACCTATAGGGGCAACGCTAACATCAATTTCTATTTCTTTATCATCTAGCTGCCCTGCCCTGAGTTTGTCACGGAATTTTTCACGGGTTGTGCTGGGTTCTCTTTCTTCAGGCTCACCAAAGCTATTTCGAGCGGGCGGTAACAGGGCATCTAAAATACGCTCTTCGGCTGCATCCTCGGCTCTGAAACGCACTTTTTCAACTTCTTTCTCACGCGTCATTTTTACCGATATATCAACAAGATCGCGAATTATACTATCAACTTCACGACCAACATAGCCAACTTCAGTGAACTTTGTAGCTTCAACTTTTATAAATGGCGCATTTGCCAGCCTGGATAAGCGACGGGCAATTTCTGTTTTACCCACGCCGGTTGGGCCGATCATTAATATATTCTTTGGGGTAATTTCATTGCGCAGGTCTTCACTCACCTGCTGACGACGCCAGCGATTACGCAATGCGATAGCCACTGCCCGCTTGGCTGAATCCTGGCCAACAATATGTTTATCCAGCTCTGCAACAATTTCCCGTGGTGTCATTTCAGACATATTTATTCCTAGTATTCGATTTCTTCAAGAGTTAAATTTTGATTGGTGTAAATACAGATATCACCCGCAATATTCAGGCTTTTCTCTACCACATCACGTGCTGATAATTCAGTGTTATCAAACAGAGCACGTGCCGCCGCCTGAGCAAAAGAACCGCCAGAACCTATAGCCAGCAAATCATCCTGAGTGTCTATAACATCGCCTGTGCCTGAAATAATGAGAGATGCTTCTTCATTGGCGACAATCATCATCGCTTCCAGCTTGCGCAACATACGGTCTGTACGCCAGTCTTTAGCCATTTCAACAGCTGATCGCACCAGCTGACCATTGTGCTTTTCCAACTGGCCTTCAAAACGCTCGAACAGCGTAAAGGCATCGGCTGTAGCACCCGCAAAACCAACCAGTACCTTGTCATTATACAAACGGCGCACCTTAATGGCATTGCCTTTCATAACCGTATTTCCCA
>CAZFUY010000098.1:0-11245 GCA_964522445.1 uncultured Thiotrichaceae bacterium
ACGAGAACTTCAACAAATAACTGGTCTGATTTATAAATGCTTTCATACCAGCGTTTATTAAATGGGAAATCAATATTGGCATTGATGCCGTGGAAAATAAAGAAAACAATGCCAAAGCCAAATAAACCACTCATTATTTTTAATGCTGATCTTGAAATGAAGTCAATTCTTAAAATATAAATAAATAAGCCAAATACAATAGAAATAATAATTGCAAAGAATGTAGGATAATCTGAAGGCATGTATTCTAAATTGGCCATGCCTGCCAGTGATAAATTATTGTCTGCAAGAATATAGCGCAGATATTTATGATAAATAAAAAATAAAGCAAGAAAACTAATGATTATATAACTTAGTATTTCAAATTTCTGGCGTTTCAATAAGGGCAATAAAGCATCTGGTTTTATGCCTGCTATTAGTGTTGTATGTTGTTGCCAGTGACATTCCAGTAGCTGAATGGGTTTTCTTTTTCCTTTTGGCTTAAGAGTGTCTGCTTCAGTTGTGTTGTATGTATTGTTGGGCAGGCGTGCGCTGGTGCTGGTCGTTAATAGTATTTGATTGCCCTCTGCTTCTGCTTCCACTTTGGCTGCAACATTGACAACATCGCCAAAAACATCGTCTTCTTCAACAATGCCTTTTCCCGTGTGAATACCAATGCGGGCGCGTAAGCTAAAGTATTTATCTTTCTGGCGTTCTTTAGTCAATACCTGTTGTATGGCAATGGCGGCTTTGACAGCATTTTCTGGTTCAATAAATGATGCCATTATTGAATCACCCAGTGTTTTAATTATTTTGCCTTTAAACTTTCTGACTATAGGGAAGAGCAGCTGATTATGTCTGTTAATTAGTATGCGTGCCTCGACATCCCCACGGCGTTCCCAGTGGCGAGTTGAGTCTTCGATATCTGAAAAAAGAATGGTGACCAGTTGGCGAGATTTTTTTATCGCTTCAATGGTACTTTTATCTGTAAGCATGAATTACTATGTATATATACGGTCGTTAAAGTATAGACTGAAGACAAACTGCTTGTCGTTATTTTCAGGTGAATGAATAATGAAAAATATCATTTTAATTATGCTGGTGTTAATTGTAAACGCATGTAGCTCTACTTTTACAGGACCTGTTACAGGAAATAAATATAATATTGATGTGGGCTGTACTGAAGATATGCAGCACTATCGTCAGGAGAGAGAAGCGGTAATCAACAAGAAAGATGAAAAGCCAAAAGTAGAGCTGGACTGCCCTGTTATAGAATAAGTCGTTAGTCCAAAGACCAATGACATCAATGCCTGTAAGTTAAGAAAAATTCATATCATTGCAGGGTGCGCTGTGCGCACCAAAACCTCAACAGATCAGCATTTTTGTGGTGCGCACAGCGCACCCTGCAATCATCAAAATGCTTAACTTACTGGTATTGCCAAAGACATCTTTTAAGCCTTACCCTGCAACTGCAGCAAGATATCTTCATTTTCCAGCGTAGATGTATCAGATGTGATTTCTTCACCACGGGCAATATTGCGTAATAATCGACGCATGATTTTGCCAGAACGTGTTTTAGGCAAATTATCGGAATAACGGATTTCATCTGGTTTAGCTATTGGGCCTATTTGTTCGCCCACCCAGTTGCGTAGCTTCTTGGTGAGTTCTTCGTCGATGCCGCCTTCAGGACGTTCGCCACGTAGTACCACATAAGCAAAAATAGCTTCGCCTTTGATCTCATGTGGATAACCCACCACGGCGGCTTCAGCAACCAGCTCATGAGCGACTAATGCGGATTCAACTTCCATTGTGCCCAGTCGATGGCCGGATACATTGAGCACATCATCGATGCGTCCCATAATCCAGAAATAACCATCGGCATCTTTGCGACAGCTATCGCCTGCGAGGTAATATTTGCCGCCAAACTTGGGCCAGTAGGTTTCAATATAACGCTGCTCATCTCCCCAGATAGTGCGTAGTTGAGATGGGAATGGTTTTTTGATGACCAGATAACCGCCTTTATTGGCCTCAGTAATGCTATTGCCATCTTCGTCAACTACATCAGCATCAATGCCCGGCAGTGGAATAGTGCATGAGCCAGGTTTTGTTGCGATGACACCAGGCAATGGTGCAATCATATTGGCACCTGTTTCAGTTTGCCACCAGGTATCTACAATAGGGCAGTTTTCTTTGCCAATGACCTTGTGATACCAGATCCAGGCTTCAGGATTAATCGGTTCGCCCACCGTACCTAATAAACGAATAGATGAAAGATCATACTGGTTTGGAATATCATCACCCAGTTTCATAAGAGCACGAATGGCGGTAGGTGCAGTGTAGAAAATAGAGACTTTGTGATCCTGACAAATTTTCCAGAAACGGCCACCATCGGGTACGGTAGGTGCGCCTTCATACATAAGCATAGTGCCGCCTGCTGCAAGTGGTCCATAAGCGACATAAGTGTGGCCTGTAATCCAGCCTACATCAGCTGTACACCAGAATATGTCGTTATCCTGTAAATCAAATACCCACAGGTTAGTCATGACTGCACCCAGTAAAAAACCAGCGCTGGAATGTTGTATGCCTTTAGGTTTGCCGGTAGAGCCGGATGTGTAGAGCAGGAATAGAGGGTGCTCAGATTCAATCCATTCGGGTTCGCAATCTGTGCTCTGACCTTCTATTGCATCGTGCCACCAGACATCGCGGCCTTCTTTCATATCAACGCCATGATTGGTGCGTTGGTAAACGATAACCGTTTCAATGCTTGGGCAGCCATGATCCATTGCTTTATCGGTTGCTGTTTTTAGTTCGACAACTTTACCGCCACGGTTACCGCCATCGGCTGTAATAACCATTTTTGCACCGGCATCATTAATACGGTCTTTCAAAGATTCTGCTGAGAAACCGCCAAATACTACAGAGTGAATAGCGCCAATACGTGCGCAGGCCTGCATAGCGATAACGGCTTCGGGTGTCATTGGCATGTAAATAACAACACGGTCACCCTTGCTAATACCCTTAGATTTTAGAGCATTGGCAAACTGGCTGACTTCATCGGTAAGTTGCTGATAGGTAATTTTGCGAACATCGCCTTTTTCGCCTTCAAAAATGATCGCTGTTTTATCGGCCTTATCTGCCAGATGTCGATCAAGGCAGTTGTGTGAAACATTCAGTTTGCCATCAGCAAACCATTTGAAATGAGGCGCTTTACTGTCATCCAGAATTTCATTGAAAGGGGTGTGCCAGTCCAGCATATCACGTGCCTGTTCTGCCCAGAAACCTGTGTAGTCTTCTTCAGCCTTTTTGTGTAATGCATCAAAATCAGCTTTTTTAATACGTGCTTTGGCGACAAAGTCTTCTGAGGGTTTGAACTGGCGATTTTCTATTAAAACAGAATCAATATTGTTGGCGCTCATGCCTTGCTCCATTGCTATTATTTTCTTTGAACGATAGAGCATACCGGGCTGGGTTTGTGGAGGCAATATGTTTAAACATGCATTTCTGTTTTATCAGGCACTTTCGAAATATCCCAGTTTTCCAGCGACCATTGCCAAAATGAATTAGCTGAAGCATTGGCTAAATCTTCAGGTGGCTGCTGCCCCAGAAAATGCAGTGCCTGTGTTAAAGCATTTGCATCAAATGTTTTTTTAATGCCTTTTGCTCCCGTTTGTTTGCTGAGTTTGTTGCCTTTGGCGTTTATTGCAATGGGCAGATGTGCATATGTGGGTTGAGGGTAGTTCAGACTTTGTTGTAGATAAATCTGTCGTGGTGTGGAATCCAGTAAATCAAAACCACGGATGATGTCAGTGATATTCTGGAATGCATCATCAACTACCACGGCTAACTGATAAGCAAATAAACCGTCACGGCGCTGGATAATAAAATCACCGATATCATGTTTGGGGTTGTGGCCATAACAGCCCATAACAGCATCTTTAAATTCTATATACTGATCTCTGGTGCGAACGCGAAGAGAGTGTGGACTGTTTTCTGGATGTTTTTTACTGGCGCAGATGCCAGGGTAGATGCTGCCATATATACCCTGTTGAGCAATGGCTTTTAAATTGCGTCGGCTACAGGTGCAGCGATAAATTAGATTTTTTTTAATGAGTTGATTCAGAGCTTCTCTGTAAGCGTCTTTTCTTTGGGTCTGGTAAATAACTTTATCGTCCCACTCAAAACCATAGGCTTCAAGTGTGCGTAAAATATCATCAGCAGAGCCTTTTACATTACGCAATTCATCGACATCTTCCATACGCACTAACCATTTTCCATGGCGAGTTTGAGCTTGAAGATAGCTGGCGACAGCCGCAATTAATGATCCAGAATGAAGTGGGCCGGTGGGAGAGGGAGCGAATCGGCCTATATACTGAAAGGTGTTATTAGGCATTTTTGTAGTGATTTTTGTCATCCCGAGCGTTTGCCTGGGATGACAAAAATTTCTACAAGCAAAGGTTACTTACCTTTGGTTTGCTTTTCTTTTATTTCATCAAGGCTCTTACAGTCGATACATTGAGTTGCTGTAGGACGAGCTTCAAGACGACGGATACCAATTTCAACACCACAGGTTTCACAATAGCCGTATTCACCATTGTCTGTCATGTTCAGTGACTCGTCGATTTTTTTGATCAGTTTGCGTTCGCGATCACGAGTACGTAATTCAAGACTAAATTCTTCTTCCTGTGATGCGCGATCAGCAGGATCAGGGAAGTTAGCCGCATCATCTTTCATGTGATCTACAGTACGATCAACTTCTTCCATCAGCTCACTTTTCCATCCATTAAGAATGTTTCTAAAGTGTTCGAGCTGCTTTTCATTCATAAACTCTTCACCTTTTTTTTCTTTATAAGGTTCAAAGCCGTGTAATTTATGTGCCGCAGTATCAGGCATCGATATCTCCGATTTATTTGTAACTATTCAGCTCATCCCGGTACGGTCATGATGTTGCAGCTGAATTGTTATATTTGTTTTTAACTAAACGCCAAGCGCAATAAATACCAAGAAATACGCTATTTAGCAATACGATGAAACAATCAAGCGGCGTAATTTACTCTTTCTTGAGTATTTTTGCGAGTATTTAGGCGCAAAATTGCTATTTTTTTAATATTTTTTCCACTCGACTGATTAATTGGCCTTTGTGTAGCTGAGTATAGATGCTATCCCCCGTTTTAACCTGACTGGATTTAGTCAGATTTTTACCCGAATTATTCGTCACAATGGCATAACCACGGCTCAGTGTTTCCAGCGGACTGATGACATTCATCGTATGACTTAGTGATGCAAGCTGCTGTTTCCTGTTGTTAATAAATGACTGGGTGGCCAGATTGAGTCGATGTGCTAGCTCATGAGTGCGCTGTTGACCAGAAGTAATAGTGTGCTTCGGTGATGTTAACAATAAGCGGCTCAATATATTCTGTAACTGGTATTGCTGATCTTTTAACAGGTGTTGCCAGCTCTGGTGGAGTTTCTGTTCTAATTCATCCAGCTTTTGAGCCTGCTGTTGTAGATAGCTTAATGGATGTTGCTGCTTAAGTCGTTTTTGTAGCCAGTTCAGTTGCTCATTGTGGCGCTTTATTTTAGTGGATATCAATTGCAGCAGACGTTGTTGATAATAGAAAAACGATTGTAAATAAGATGCCTGATCAGGGCTGATAAGCTCAGCAGCAGCGGAGGGAGTGGGTGCGCGAATATCGGCAGCAAAATCTGCAATAGTAAAATCAACCTCATGACCTATGCCGCTAATAACAGGAATAGCGCAATCTACTATTGCTCTGGCAACAATCTCTTCATTAAATGCCCACAGGTCTTCCAGAGAACCACCGCCTCGAACCAGTAATAAAACATCACAATCCTGTCTTTCAGATGCCAGATGAAGTGTTTTTGCTATTTCAGGGGCAGCTTTGTCTCCCTGTACTGTAACTGGGTAAACCAGTACGGGAATAGCGGGGAAACGTCTTTTTAAAACACTCAATACATCATGTATGGCAGCGCCTGTGGCAGATGTAATTATACCTATGCGTTCTGGCAGTTCTGGAACAGGTTGTTTAAGTTCTTCATCAAATAAACCCTCCGCGGCCAGTTTGGCTTTTAGTTCTTCAAAGGCTCGACGCAAAGCACCGTCACCCGCTTCTTCCATATGTTCTGCAATAAGCTGAAAATTACCGCGTGGTTCATAAAGGCTGACTCTTGCGCGTATAAGAATCTGCTGGCCATTTTCAGGTTTAAAGCGCAGAAATTGTTTGCGTCCTTTAAACATGGCGCAACTGACCTGAGCTTTTGAGTCTTTTAAGCTGAAATAAATATGGCCAGAGGCAGGTTGAGCCAGATTAGATATTTCACCTTCCACCCAAAGCAGTGGAAATTCATTTTCCAGTAGTTTGCGAACATTCTGATTTAAGTTAGAAACGGTGAGTATGTTGCGTGTGGGTTTCATTGGGAGAAGGATAAAGGATAAAGATTAAAGGTAAAGTTTTTTTAGGTTAAAACAAAAAAAGCCGGGTGCTATGAAAACCCGGCCTGATTTTTTCTGAGGCTAAACTCAGTTAGTTTGACCACTAAAGTTAAATGCTAAAGGTGAGGACCCGCATTTTTTTGAGCGTTAGCCTGAGCTACAGCAAGTTCACCCTGTCGCTTTGCTTTGTTTGCGAGTTTGGTGGCACTAGCATAGTCACCTGATTTGGCAGCCTGCGCTGCTTTTTTCAGAATTTTTCCGCTATCTCGCCACTCAAAATGCATTTTTTTAGCTTTATCAAGGGAGAGTTTTGCGTTTGCTACAGCATTTTTATAGTCTTCCGGACCTGCTACTTTTGTTTCATGGCTAGAGCAGCCAGTAACTAGTAATCCAGCAAAGGCAAGGCTTGCTAAAGTTTTAACGTGGTTCATAAGAAACCTCTTATGGTTATGTTTTTTATTATTATTTGTTTATGCTAATCAGGATAATCAGCATCCATAATTTTTAAAGAGTGTGATCCGTGTAAATGCATTATGGACGAACTATTTTATATAAACAGGGAATAGTTTCAAGCTCAATATAAATTATATTATATGCGTTAACTTGTTGTTTTTAATTATATTATAATAAGCTGTTTTTGCTTAAGGGGTGTTTATTGATTGAGAAAAATATTTTGATAAATTTTTTCAAAAAGAGTTCTGTTTATTACTGGTCTTTCCTGAATTATCTTATTTCAATGTTAGTAAATTAAGTGTTTTTATCGAAGTAGGCTGTGTTGTGATACAGGCCTTTCTTAGCTTACTGGCATTGCCCCTGTTTTTTTATTTTTTTAGCTACTAAGAGCCTGTTAACTGATAATAAAAAATTTGATATGACCAATATCTAATGGCCTCTTTCTGATCTCGGTAAAAAACCTTATAAATCCATAGCTTACTGCCTTGTCATGAATGCATGAAATCTTATATAATTATCCGATTTTCCATAATCCTGAAAAAATCAGTTGGATCACAGAAGTCTACGCAAGTTCTTGATGCGCCTAGCAAATTAAAAAACTTGCTCATCACCAATAAGGTGACCACGCAATTTCTTTAATTCACTATGTACATCAATGCCTTGCGTATCTTTTCCGCGCTCAACTAATTTCTTCAGGATAACAAACAGGAGCCGTTATGCGCATTACCCAAGAGGCACTTACTTTCGACGATGTATTGTTGATTCCAGCCCATTCTACGGTTCTACCCAACGATGTTGGTTTGACCACTCAGTTGACGCGCGACATACGCTTAAACATCCCCCTCATTTCTGCTGCTATGGATACAGTAACCGAAGCTCGCCTGGCTATATCTCTGGCTCAGGAAGGTGGTATTGGCATAATTCATAAAAATATGAGTATTGAGCTACAGGCTCGTCAGGTTTCAAAAGTTAAAAAATACGAAGCCGGTGTTATTAATGAGCCTATTACAGTGTCTCCCGATACATCGATTCGTGAAGTCGTTGCGTTAACTAAAAATAATAAAATTTCAGGTGTGCCCGTGGTTGAGGGTGATAATCTGGTGGGTATTATTACCTCCCGTGATCGCCGATTTGAAACAGAGCTGGATCAACCCGTTTCAAGTATTATGACACCTAAAGATAAGCTGGTTACTGTCAAAGAAGGTGCTAGTGCCGATGATGTTTTAAGTTTATTGCACAAGCATCGCATTGAAAAAATACTGGTGGTTAATGATTCATTTCATTTGCGCGGCATGATTACTGTAAAAGATATTCAGAAATCTGATGATTTCCCAAGTGCCTGTAAAGATGATCGAGGCCGTTTGCGCGTAGGTGCAGCGGTGGGCACAGGGGCAGATACTGAAGATCGAGTCACTGCTTTAGCCGAAGCGGGTGTCGATGTGATAGTGGTTGATACCGCACATGGCCATTCTCAGGGTGTATTAGATCGCGTGGCATGGGTGAAGAAAAATTATCCACAGGTACAGGTGATTGGTGGCAATATTGCAACAGCGGCAGCAGCAAGAGACCTTGTTAATGCCGGTGCTGATGCCGTTAAAGTAGGCATAGGCCCAGGCTCTATCTGTACTACTCGAATTGTTGCTGGTGTGGGTGTGCCGCAAATTTCAGCGGTGAATAATGTAGCCAAAGAATTAGAAGGTACAGGCGTGCCCTTAATTGCAGATGGCGGTATTCGCTTTTCTGGCGATATTGCCAAAGCATTGGCCGCAGGTGCTTACAGCGTTATGCTGGGCGGCCTGTTTGCAGGTACTGAAGAAGCGCCAGGTGAAGAAATTTTATTCCAGGGGCGTTCATACAAGTCTTATCGTGGTATGGGCTCTATTGCGGCAATGGAACAGGGTTCGAGTGATCGTTACTTCCAGGATAAAGATGCCGGTGCAGAAAAATTAGTTCCCGAAGGTATAGAAGGTCGTGTGCCTTATAAAGGCCCATTAACGGCCATTATTCATCAATTATTAGGCGGCATACGTTCCAGTATGGGATATGTCGGCTGTGCCGATCTGGATGAGATGCGTAGCAAACCAGAATTTGTGCGTATATCAGGGGCAGGTATGTCAGAATCTCACGTGCATGATGTAACGATTACCAAAGAAGCACCTAATTACAGAACTTAAACCTTATTTTCACCACAGAGAACACAGAGGTCACAGAGTTTTTTTATAGTTTGTGCTTTGCACAAACAAATATATAAAGTTTTTCTCCGTGACCACCGTGTTCTCTGTGGTTCAAAAAGTATTTAAAATATGAGCACACAAAACATTCATTCTGATCGAATTCTTATTTTAGATTTTGGTTCTCAATACACCCAGCTTATTGCTCGTCGCGTTCGTGAAGCGGGTATTTATTGTGAACTTTATGCCTGGGATGTCAGTGACGATGACATCAAAGCATTTAATCCAAAAGCGATTATTTTATCTGGCGGCCCTGAAACAGTTACCGACGATGAATCACCTGTTGCGCCACAGATTGTTTTTGATTTAGGCGTGCCAGTTTTAGGTATCTGCTATGGCATGCAAACTATGACTGCGCAACTGGGCGGCAAAGTTGAAAATGCAGATCATCATGAATACGGTTATGCGCAGGTACGCGCTCGTGGTCATACAAAACTATTAAAAGATATTGAAGACCATACTTCTGAAGAAGGTTATGGTTTGCTGGATGTGTGGATGTCACACGGTGATCGTGTGGTTGAAATGCCAGAAGGTTTTACTTTAATGGCATCCACTGATTCTGCACCCATTGCTGGTATGGCCAATGAAGAAAAGAATTTTTATGGCATTCAGTTTCATCCAGAAGTAACTCATACCCATCAGGGACAAAGAATAATTGAACGCTTTGTGCATGATATTTGTGGCTGTGGAAATTTATGGACATCAGATAATATCATTGATGATTCAATAGAGACTATTCGAAAACAGGTGGGTGATGAAGAAGTTTTACTGGGTCTTTCTGGTGGCGTAGATTCTTCAGTCGTTGCGGCACTGTTGCATAAAGCTATAGGCGATAAGCTAACCTGTGTATTCGTTGACAATGGCTTGCTGCGTTACCAGGAAGGTGATCAGGTAATGAAAAACTTTGCGCAGCACATGGGTGTTAAAGTTATTCGTGTGGATGCAGAACAACGTTTTCTCGATGCCTTAAAAGGTAAAACAGACCCAGAAGATAAACGTAAAATTATTGGCAATATGTTTGTCGATATTTTTGAAGAGGAAGCGGCTAAATTAACCAATGCAAAATGGTTAGCGCAGGGCACAATTTATCCTGATGTTATTGAATCAGCAGGAGCTAAAACAGGTAAAGCGCATTTAATAAAATCACATCACAATGTCGGCGGTTTGCCCGATTATATGAAGTTAAAACTGTGCGAGCCGTTGCGTGAATTATTCAAAGATGAAGTACGCAAACTCGGTGTGGAATTAGGTTTGCCTTTTGATATGGTTTACCGTCATCCATTCCCTGGCCCAGGTTTGGGTGTGCGTATTTTAGGCGAAGTGAAAAAAGAATATGCAGACATATTGCGATTAGCTGATCATATTTTTATAGAAGAATTATATAAAGAAGATTTGTATAACGATGTGTCTCAGGCATTTACCGTTTTCTTGCCGGTTAAATCGGTTGGTGTAACAGGTGATGGTCGACGTTATCAATATGTTGTTGCATTACGAGCCGTGGAAACTATTGATTTTATGACAGCACGTTGGGCGCACCTGCCTTATGAATTTCTTGATCATGTGTGTCGTCGTATTGTTAATGAAGTCGATGGTATCTCTCGCGTGGTTTATGATATTACAGGAAAACCACCCGGTACGATTGAGTGGGAATAAATTTCCGGGGTTGGAGTCAAATTTGGTCTATAAGGCAAGTTCAGCTTAACATTACTCTTAATCAAATTTGACTCCGACCCCGGAAGCTAATGGAAAACTCTGATCAATACTGGATGCAAAAAGCAATACAGCTTGCGCGCAAGGCGGAAGCTGAAAACGAAGTGCCAGTGGGTGCTGTTATAGTTAAAGATAACCAGCTTATTGCCGAAGGCTGGAATCGCCTTATTCAATTTCATGATCCAACCTCACATGCAGAAATAATTGCTATTCGAAATGCCGGTCAGGCACTAAATAATTATCGTTTAATTGATACCACTTTGTATGTCACTTTAGAACCATGTTCTATGTGTGTAGGTGCAATGATTCATGCGCGCATTAAACGTTTAGTGTTTGCTGCTTTTGATCCAAAAACAGGCGCAACAGGTAGTGCAATTGAATTGATTCAATCTGAAAAACATAATCATCAAATTGAATTTAT
>CAZFUY010000099.1:0-10975 GCA_964522445.1 uncultured Thiotrichaceae bacterium
TCAAAAAGCTTACTCGACACAACCCAACAATGGCTGCCAAGTTCGATGAATTAAATAATCAAAGTTCTTCAGATGCCGAATGATGGATAACCGGATTGTGCCTAACAAGTGACTATGGCAATAAATAAAATATGCCTAACAAACTCATCCAGACAATGGGAATATTGTTGAAAACCCAAGCAACATTTATTGATTTTGTTTTGAAAGAGTGGCTGGTAATTGCATCTGGCGTTGGTTTGATACTGACGGTTTTTTATAACACAGAAATTGACGGTAAATATTTATTAGGAAATGTAAACATAAGTTCTAACAAAACGTTGCAGCCTGATCCGTAAAAGAAATTAAACCTAAATGTCAATTTCATGGTCAATAGAACGCGCAAGAGAGCTCGCAGAGCGCCGTAAGAAACAAAACAAATGTAATCGATGTGGTCTTTTTTATTATAAAACACATGCGAAATGTCCACATTGTTCAGAACTACCAGACTATAAAGTTAAATTATTTATTAAACAAAGAAAAAAAGAAAGAACAAAGATAGGAAAGTATATGTTTATTGGAATGTTTGTCATCATAATAGTTCTATATCTAATAAACACATAACAATAATTCACACAAAAACACGCTTGAACCTGCCAAAAAACAACCGGCCACTTAATTCGGCATTATGTGAACAATATATATTTACAAGATTGCAAGTAGATACTTATACATTGAAAAAATACATCTATATAATCCTATTCTTTGCCATAGTTACAAATTGGGATATTGTCAGTAGTCTTTTAAATTTTTCCGGTAATAAATATACAACAGGTTATTATATAAATAACAGGTGGTATTCTGGCCATATTGGCTACAGTGAAGCAATAAAATAAGCGGCCAAAATGAAACGCCTGCTTTCATCTACATATACACTGACTGGTGTCAATATTGTAAAAAATTCGAATCAACACTTTTAACTAATTATGATATAAATTCAAATTTAGATAAGTTTGTTAAGGTCAAGATAAATCCAGACAACAGCGATCAAGATAAGCTGTAAACCTCCCTGTTTTAGTTACACACTAAATTAGAGTTTTCCGGTTTATCATGCATCGCTAAATACTCCCACAGAGTGAGATCATTCAGTAAGTCATGAGGTCTTTCATCGTTATATTGTTTCATCCAGTTTTCAGTTAATTCACGAACTTCATTCAGTGTTCTGAAAACATACATATTCAAAATTTCATCTCGGTAAGTCCGGTTAAATCGCTCCACATACGAATTCTGTGTGGGTGAATCTGGTTCAATAAATTCAAGATGAATATCTTGCTCTTCTGCCCACTCGGCGAGCACGGTTGAAATAAACTCAGAGCCATTATCCATTCGAAGCTGCTTGGGATAACCTCGCCATGCTATAACTCGCTCCAGTACTCTAATAACACGTAGCGAGGCAGGCTCAGATCAATTTCAATGGCCAGCACTTCCCGGTTAAAATCATCAACGATATTAAATGTTCGAAATCCTCGACCACAAAATAAACTGTCACTCATAAAATCAATAGACCAGCTATGATTTGTATTCGCGGGCACACTCAAGGGCGCAGGATTACGTGTCGGCAAACATTTTTTACCGCGTCTACGTTTATTTAAATTCAGCTCACAGTACAGCCGATAAATGCGTTTGTGATTCCACTTATGCCCCAATCTGCGTAATATTTTAAACAGCTTGCTGAAGCCATAAGCAGGATAACGCTCGACGGTTTTTTGTAATGCCGCGACCACAGGCTCATCTTTTGTCAGATAAGGCTGATACCGGTAAACCGAGCACTGATGCCAACCACCCGACAAGCCAGGCGTAGACTCGCGCCATGTTGCTTACGGGCGTAGTCTACTAGTTCTCGTCTAATCGCTGACTTTACTGCTTTTTTTCAACGATGTCCTTCAGGATGGTATGTTCCAAACTTAAGTTGGCATACATCTGCTTAAGGCGCCGATTTTCTTCTTCCAGCTCTTTCAGCCGCTTAACGTCTGAGGCTTCCATGCCGCCGTATTTTGCCTTCCAGTTGTAATAGGTGGCATCGGATATGCTATATTCACGGCAGGTATCTTTAACCAGTTTGCTCGACTCGACTTCTTTCAAAATCCTCACTATTTGAGTTTCTGAATAACGTGATTTTTCATTGTTGTTCTCCTGTTACGTAGTTTACGTGGGAGAACTCTAAATGAACATGTCTCTATTTTAGGGGATGGTTACAGAGAAAATCAGCATATTTCTTTTCTATTGTGTATGCTTGCAAGTAATCAACTCAATATTATTTTATTACTCATATCTTGTTCTATTGTATTATACAAGCTTGGATAGTGTCTTTTCATAGCCTGGCTTCTATTGATTTTTATTAAGCATTTAGTCATAAAAATCACACATCAAGAACTATTTCTGGCTAAAGTAAAACAGGATCATAGCGACACACCACTTTCTTTTGATCATCCCCAAAATATTTCTTATTCGCTAATTTGTCATAATAATGAAACAATATAAGGAAATAATAATAACTCAAATATCACAACTTAACTAAATAAGGATCTCCCCCTATGAGCATTATATTTAACGGTATTATCATTGCAGCATTAACCATAACAGGAGTGCTTGCGCTTACATTTCTGGTTAAGACAATTCATTTATTAGGCAATAGAGCTTAATTCACTTACAAAGTAAAAAGCCCGTGTCTGACACGGGCTTTTTACTTATGAGTTAAAGATTTATTATTTTTCAATTAACTCCACACCATTTCCATCGTAATCTCGACAAAAAAGTGCTTTTCTGCCTGACTTACTTCGCGTAAATTTTAAGCCTGCATTGTGCAGTTTTGCTTCCATAGCTGCCAGATCATCAATAAAAAATGCGGTATGTCTATCTCGGCCTCCATGTTCTGGACGGCCATTCACAGGATCAGGGTTAGCCAGCTCAAGCAAATGAATTTGTTGCTCTCCAATATTAAGCCATGCCCCCGGGAAGCCCAGATCAGGCCTGTTCTGATCTTTTTCCAGAGCTAACACACCACAGTAAAACTCTAACGCTTTAGCTGTATCCTTAACTAATAAACTCACATGATGTAATGACAGAACCGACACATTCGCCTCCATTGGGGGTATAATTCCGCCCTCTTACGAAAGCGCTAATTTTTAAAGACTATTTTACATGAATCCAGATTTAGATCGCCTGCATCCTTACCCCTTTGAAAAATTAGCCCAATTAAAGCAGGGCATAACGCCAGCAGATAAAAGCCATATCGCTCTGTCCATTGGAGAACCCAAACATCAACCACCGGCATTTGTGCTTGATGAACTTACAAACGCCCTGCATCAAATTGCTAAATACCCATTAACTAAAGGCGCATTGTCACTACGTGAAAGCATGGCCGGATGGCTTGGCAGACGATTTAATCTCAATGCAGATAGCATAGACCCTGAAAAGAATATCCTGCCCGTTAACGGTACTCGCGAAGCCCTGTTTGCATTTGCTCAGGCAATGATTGATCGCACTAAAAACCCTCTGGTTCTAATGCCCAATCCGTTTTACCAGATCTATGAAGGTGCTGCATTTTTAGCGGGTGCAGAGCCTCGTTTTTACAACACAACTAAAGCCAGCCACTATTTACCTGATTTTGATGCTATTACTGAATCTGACTGGCAGCGCTGCCAGATTCTTTATGTATGCACACCTGGCAATCCAACAGGTGCAGTGATTCCCAAAGAGCAATTAAAATCACTTATTGAAAAAGCGCAGAAATACAATTTCATCATTGCATCCGATGAGTGTTATTCAGAAATTTATTTTGATGAAAATAATCCTCCATCCGGCCTGTTAGAAGCAGCCACTGAAATGGGGCTCACAGATTATAAAAACTGTGTTGTTTTTCATAGCCTTTCCAAACGCTCAAATTTACCCGGATTAAGATCCGGTTTTGTAGCCGGTGACGCAGATATTATGCAGGCTTTTTTAAAATACAGAACATACCATGGTTGCGCCATGCCCGGTCACCATCAAATGGCCAGCATTAAGGCATGGGATGACGAACATCATGTTCAACAGAATCGCATCATGTATAAACAGAAATTTGATTCCGTACTGGAGATACTCTCCCCTGTTATGGATGTTAAACTACCGGATGCAGGCTTTTATCTCTGGGCACAAACACCCATTGCCGATACAGAATTTGCTCAACAATTATTTGCAGAACAGAACATTACTATTTTACCCGGCCAGTTTTTATCCCGGATCAGTGAAAATATTAATCCCGGAGAGAATCATATTCGCATGGCACTGGTTGCCTCGATTGATGAAACCGTAGAAGCTGCAAACAGAATACAGAATTTTATAACATCAATATAATTTTAACGATTTAGTGGGAGATCCTGATGGATGATTTAAAAAACATTATAGAAGAAGCTTTTGAACGTCGAGCAGACATTACACCTCGTAATGTTGAAACACGAGTTAGTGAAGCAGTAGAAGAAGTGGTTATGATGCTGGACTCAGGCAAGTTACGTGTTGCAGAAAAAACAACGGGTGACTGGGTTGTAAATGAATGGCTGAAAAAAGCTGTATTATTATCATTCCGCATTAATGACAATGAATTTATTAAAGGCGGCTTCACAAACTATTACGACAAAGTGCAATCAAAATTTGCAGATTACAACTCACGTGACTTCCGTGAATCTGGTGTGCGCGTAGTTCCACCTGCAACAGCTCGACGCGGTTCTTACATTGCACCTAGCACGGTATTGATGCCGTCCTATGTAAACATTGGTGCTTATATTGATTCCGGCACAATGGTTGATACCTGGGCAACAGTGGGTTCATGTGCGCAAATTGGTAAAAATGTTCACCTTTCTGGTGGCGTTGGTATTGGTGGTGTTTTAGAGCCACTACAGGCCGCCCCCACTATCATTGAAGACAACTGTTTTATCGGCGCTCGCTCAGAAGTTGTTGAAGGCGTTATCGTCGAAGAAGGTTCGGTTATTTCAATGGGCGTTTATATTGGTCAAAGCACCAAAATATTTAATCGTGAGACAGGTAAGTTTTCTTATGGCCGTGTTCCAAAAGGTTCTGTTGTCGTTTCTGGCAATCTGCCTTCCAAAGACGGCACATACAGTTTGTATTGTGCAGTTATCGTTAAACAGGTTGATGAAAAAACTTTAGGTAAAGTTGGCATTAACGAACTGCTTCGCTCAATAGATTAATTAGGACACAAAGGTTTCGAAGTCAATGCCAGTAAGTTAAGCATTTTTGTTAAAGTAGGGTGTGCCATGCGCACCATAAAAATACTAACCTGTTAGGATTTTGGTGCGCATAGCGCACCCTACTATGATTCAGATTTTCCTTAATTTACAGGCGCTGATTTCGGAGTCAATGTTATACCATGTCTGATATAATGTTGATTCCAGCATCTAAGAACTTTGCACCCTAAATTATGATTTTTCTCTACGGCATTCCAAATTGCAGGGTCAAGAAATTGATATAGACATTATCTGCAAAGCGCTTAAGATTGACCCTGTTGATGGGCTATATTTTTTATCTTGATATATGCAGAAAATTTATCTCGTCGGTTTTTGAAGAATAAGAGGTATTAAGTATTTTCTATCCGGTAAATGTACAGATTTATTTTCACAAGCCAATACCCCAAGGTGCTCCAGGAATGCCAATAGTTCTTTAGCATCTTGATCATTTTCATCATAATCAATCAATCTCTTAAGTTCCCTAAATGAAAAAGATTGTTTACTGCCAATATTTGTTAAAAGTGACGAAATTCTGTCTTTCCATTCAGGGTGTGTCACTGCACTACTTATATAACTGGTTAGATCATCCTGTAAGCTCCCATAAGCAAGTAGAATATGATCTCTAAGAAAAAGTGGGAACTCCCCACTCAAGCAGTTTATCTCGTACAGCCTCTTGATTTCCAAAATCAAACTCCTCAAGTATTTTTGAAGATATTTTTCTGGGTAAATTCTCTATCATTATTATAGTCTTTTATATTTTATGAAATTTTTTAACATAACCATCTAATAAATTTTGCTCAATAACTTCATCATGAGGAATAAGCAAATACCTCCATTCTTTTCCACCATGTTTGATCAAATACTTACTTGCATGCTGACACCACTGTATAGCAGCATCTGCTTTTGCTAAAACTTTATCATCATCCATTTCATTTTTTGCTTTTGTTTCAACCATTAATATCGCATCATCTGTTTCGACAACGAAATCTGGCACGTATTCAGGGTGTTCAATACCATCTTTGTAATAAAGCTGAAACTGTCCTTTGGCTGGCTTAAACCACTTAATGCCATCACGTTCTGTTATCACTGCAAAACGTCTTTCTGTATCCGAATCAAATTTTTGCTGTTCGTATAGACACTTAGAAAAGCCACCAAATAGCATCTTTTTTATTTTACTTTTGTCAGTTACCGTATTTCGATAGTTAAATACAGGCTGGTCTGCAGCAACGGTATAAGCACAAGACTTCAAAGGTGTGAAACCCCCATGGACTTCTACCTCATACTCAGAAACTTCCTCCCAAAAATGCTCAATCATCTGTGCATGTATTGCCTTCGCTATAAGGCTACGATTTGAATCCAGCACATTAATCACTTCGTCCTCTGATGCGAGGTAGCTCTCAAAATGTTTTACAGCCTGACCGGCTAAATCATAAAGAAGATCAGCATGGTCATCATATGAAATATCATCAAAATCAACCAACTGATGAATAATGTAATTTTCAGGCCGCGTTTCAGTAATGCCAACCTGTGCAGTCAGCATGGTTTGTTCATTGGTATGCAAATTCTGAATAACAATATCCCTTTCAGAGGGTTGAAGATTGAGTTGTGATACATCCAACGTAAATGATTTATAACCATAATTGACATCACCTTTAGGGATAACAGCAATTTTTGGTATATCAATAGTTTGCTGTTTAACCATTGTAGATGTCTTTGCAACCACTTCAGCTAAATCGGTTTGCTCCTCATCAACCAGTAATGATTGCTGTTTTTCAGTAAGTTTTTCTTTTACCGCCTCAACAATAATTTTCTGCACCACTTTGTCATCTAGTGCATTAGTTGTTGAAATGATATCGGGCTTATTTTTAAAGCTATTAATAACTTCAAGTGTAACCTCAGCTACTTTGCGTTCTGTTTCACCATTGAAAACTAGCTTTTCTTCACCCGGTACAACATAGCTTGTGCTATCACTATCTGTCGATTGTGTACCCTTTATCATGGCGTCAAGATTTGATCCCACATCAACACTCGTCATTGGTGTGTCATCTTCTGGCGCATCAAGAATCAACTCCTTCAGACGCAGTGGGTTATCAGGATTATTTGCTTCATCAATAATTTCCTGAAAACGATCATGGGCAACGATGCTTAAACGATCTACAGGTTCAACACCCGTTCGTTTACCATAAGGCAAACGCAAACCGCGACCAATGGACTGCTCAATCAACGTCCGTGCATTAGCTGCTCTCAACGGTACAATGGTATAGAGGTTGGTAACATCCCAGCCTTCTTTTAACATATTAACGTGGATAACAACTTCTGTTGGTTCATCAACACTTTCAACGGCCAACAAGCGTGTAATCATTTCTTCTTCTGCCGCTCCAGATTTACTGCTATCTACCTGAATAATTTTATTTCGGTAACGGCCATCAAAAAAACTTTCAGACTCCATAACAGAGACTAACTCAGCAGCATGAGTCGTATCACGAGCAATCACCAACATAAAAGGTTTAACTAAAGGTAGGTCATTTTGTTTGGCATAGGTCATTAGCTCAACTTTTGTCTGCTCATGCAAGCGAATGCCATCCATTAATTTAATTCGTTCCAACTGTTCACGACTGTACTGACTGGCATCAAAATTACGTTGCGTAACAACCGCAGGTTCTTTAACAAATCCATCATCCATGGCTCTTGCTAATGGATAATCCACCACGACATTTTTAAACGGTATGGTTTTATTTTTTCCAGCTTCAATAAAGGGTGTTGCAGTGAGCTCCAAACCCAGAATCGGATTTAACTCATTAATGGCCTTCATACCCGCATTGGCGCGATAGCGATGAGACTCATCCATTAGCAATACCAGGTCATCCAGCTCTGATAAATAATTGAAATAGCTATCACCCAGGTATTCTGATAAACGCTTAATACGCGGTGCTTTACCACCGCGTACTTCAGATACGATTTTGGCAATATTAAAAATATTAATGCGTACTTCCTGAGCCTGCCCAAATAAATCCTGCTTTAGTTGTGCGCCCCGTTCTTCATAGTTATCACCGGTAATCACAACAGGTTGTGTTACAGCAAATTCTGCAATACCTTTAAACACATACTTAGGTGAGCCTGGCGTGAAATCGTCAATTAATTTATTGTAAATCGTTAGGTTAGGAGCTAATACAAAAAAGTTATTGATGCCATGCGACAAATTCAAATAACTAATAAACGCACCCATTAAACGGGTTTTACCCACACCAGTTGCCAGTGCAAAACACAGGGATGGGAACTCACGCTCAAAATCTTCCAGCTTAGGAAATTCTGATTTTAAAATTTCCAACAAAGCAGGTACATCATGTTTATGATTCAATAATTCACTAAATGTATTTTCAACAACAGTAGAATCAATGGCTATTTTTAAGGCTTCAAGGGATTCACGTTGAGGTGAACGCAAACTTAAACGACCGGATATATTATTTAATATGCGCTCACTCATAGTATGGTATCCACATGAATTAGTTTAAGCTTAATTCCATGCATCATTTATCAACCTTATAATCTATTTCAGACTCATGAATTTCATCCGGAGATAATTTAACAATATGGTTATTACGCCAATAAATCAGCTGTGTATTATGTATCACTGCTTGTTGCCTGGCATTTTTGGCTGCACGTTGTAAAGCAGGCAAAGCCAGCTTCAACAGAGGATTTTTCGCCTTATCAATTTCATTAGCTCTCATGCTTCTCACTCCACTCAACCAGCACGGGTTGTTCATCATTGTTATCATAAACAGCCCAGGCATCTACAAGCGGCATATATAAGTTCTGAAAATTAAACCAGCCCAGTTGATAACGTCGTCTGATAACATCTTCCGCAATATAATGACCACCTTGTTTCACTCTTTCTGCAACACGGTCGATGGCAATTTCAATATTTTGCAAGCGTAAAAAAAGCAAACTCACGTGATAGCCCATTGCCTGCCATTGTGATATCTTTCTGGCATAAATCTTACCTGCCAATGTAGTTTCAAATACAAAGGACTCCTGCTTACGAATATGCTCATCTATTGTTTTTAGCATCAACTTACCCGCTCGCATAGCCACTGCTTCTGGTTTAAAGGGAGATAATCCAGCTGCGATTAAATCGGCATTAACAAAATGCAGGCAATCTGCTTCGTTGGGTAAAAACTCTTTTGCAAAAGTTGTTTTCCCTGCACCATTTGGGCCAGCTATAATAAGAATGCGTTTGTTATTTGAATTAGACATCATCACCTCCTAGCAAATCCTGCTGCTCAGGCTCTCTTTCCATTTGCGGGAGATTTTCTATATTTAAGCTGTAATCATCATGCGCCCATTCGCACCTACTCAATACCATCTTAGGAATTTTCTTAATGGTTAAATTATCAAAGCGATCGGGTTTGCAGCGGAAAGAGCCACAACAGATCAATAAAGTTTTATCTCCACCTACCTCATCGGAAAGTTGCTGAAGTTTTTCTACTGATAGATTTTCTGTAGTGACATAAATAAAATCGGTTTCTGTAGATGTGCCGTGGTTCCACCATTCGGTGTCAGACGGCGCATAGTTAAACCCTTCAAGTTTACAGATGGCTTTAGATAACATTTCGGCGTTATAGGTTTTATTGACAACCCAGTTACCCCATTTGTCTTTTTCAAGTAATGAGGGAGCTAGAGTGTAATAGCGGAAACCGCCACCGCCTTGCCAGTTGACAGTTTTTGAAATACCGCCCTGGTCTTTGCCATCAATGACTTTTTGTAGTCGGGGGATGATGTGAGTGTGGCAAGTTTCTTCGAGCTCAACCATTATCCACCTTCGGCCCATCTTATGAGCGACTGCACCTGTTGTACCTGAACCAGAAAAGGAATCCAGAACAAGGTCACCTTGTTTAGTTGCTATTGTAAGAACCGTTTGTATTAACCTCTCGGGTTTTGGAGTACTAAATACATCATCAAAAAGTGCCATAATTTCCTTTTTTGCTTCTTGATTATGTCCAGCCAATGTATGTTTCCATAACGACATTGGCATCATTCCCTGATTTATATCCGAAAAAAAATTCTTTAACGAAGGAACAGTGTTTTTTCCTTTAGCACCCCACCAAATTCGGTCATCTGCAACATGTTTTTTATGAACCTCTTTTGACATTGCCCATACTCTAGTTTTCTTAGGATAAACTTCTGTCCCCGTATTTGGTTGAACTATTGGATAATATAAATTAGGTCTTTCATCAGCAGAATACCTACAAGTATAATCCATTGCTTTCCATGGCCCACGAAGATCATTATCTGGGTTTTTGTAACGACCGGTTTGATCTTCTGTTAAAGGCAATAAATTTCTTTCAAAAGATGAACTTTTACGGTAAACCAATATATGGTCATGTATATACCCAAAGTCTTTTGTATCAGGTGGTGGTGAATATCTTTTTTCCCATGCTATATCACATAAAAAATTACTTCGACCAAATATTTCATCACACAGTATTTTCAAGTAATGAGCTTCATTATCATCAATTGTAATCCAAAGAGAGCCATCCTCAGAAAGAAGATTTTTAATAATAATTATTCGATCCCTAATAAGTGACATCCAGACAGAATGCTCCAGCCCATCATCGTAATGAGAGAAAGCACTACCAGTATTGTAGGGTGGATCAATAAACACACATTTAACCTTCCCAACATATTCCTGCTCCAATGCCTTCAATGCCAGCAAGTTA
>CAZFUY010000100.1:0-3817 GCA_964522445.1 uncultured Thiotrichaceae bacterium
ATGAAACAATGATGGCAAGTGGAAGGTGAACGTCCGAAAAACTAGGGTAAGATCAGAGTCAAAATTGACTCCGACCCTTTACTAGATCAGAGTATCCCTAGAGGCTTAGAGCAACATCACGAAACTGAATACGTTTATACTTTTTAGTTGCTGGATTGTGAAGACTAAGCTCAAACATGGAAATGGAGTTGGTGCTGGAATCAACGTTTTCAAACTCAATACTGCCTCTGGCCGTAACTCCCGATATGTATTTATTTACCACATAGTTTTTAGATCCAGAACTCTTGTTACCCATGGTTACACTGGAAGGGTGGTACTCATTACCATTGTAGTCAAATAATTTGCTTGAATAACTGCTGTATGTTGAATACAGGGTAAGTCCTCCATCTTTTTCAATACTGGCAATAGTTAACTGGCATTTAATATTAAGATGAGCCAGTTTGCATGAACCCAGTTTAAATATGTATCCATCTGATTCGATAGTGACCATTGAGGTTTGTGAGACAGGTTCTGGGGTGGCTTCAGGAATAGTTTCAGGTTGTGCAATTATTACAGGTTCTGGTTCTGCCTGAGGGGCTGGGGCGGGTGCAGGCCGTTCAATTACTCGTTCGATGACTCGCTCAACCACTCTAGGCTCTGGTTGAGGCTGGGGCTTTGTATCACCAAATTCTGCATCCAGTTCTTTCATTCCTTTCTGTGCTTTGAATTGTTGCCACATATCATTTTCTCTGTCAGCCAGTGCCTGATTTGAAAACGCAATAAGAAGAAGGGTTAGTGGTAAGGTAAAAGATATATTCATTTTGCACTCCATTTTAGTTTTATTTTCCGGCAAGTTACTGTGCCATTATATTTAAGTCAGATTTAATATCTGGCCAATAATCTCATAGTTAATACTGTCTGGGTAGTCTCATGATTTATCCGTATGTATGAGCACTAACTGTTGTAATGTTTTTCAATAATGGGAAATATCTCCCTGGATTCAAATTGAACGCGTTCTCTTATTAGTTTAAAAATTTTATTTGATTCTTTTATAAAAGCAGCATGGTTGCCATTTTCGCTTGATGTGTGATGCCATAGTTTTACATAATCTGAAAAAAGCTTTTTAATTTCTCTTGCGCTGCCATGAAATTTTTTGGCGATGCTGACAACATCGGGATTGTGGTGGCGACATAATTCTGAATAAATTGTTTTGTCTTCAAATACCAGATGCATCCATACTTTTTCATTAAAGCGTGTTGCCAGTTCACAGACAAAGGGGTTTGAGACTAATGCGCTGTCTTTTACCAGTGTTTCAAGAACGTCAATGAGTTCAGAAATTTCCTGATTTTGTTTTTTTAATTCATCTAATGTGTACATGAGTCAGCTGTAAGTTAAAGAAGGAAGGCTGCATTTTACAAGATTTTATATCTAAGGGTAATCCTGTGGGTATTTAATTTAATTCACTGTTTATCGCTTTACCTTTGAATCTTGTATAAAACATTGTGCCAATAAAGAAATCCAGGCTAAAACAGCTAAATAATATGCCAAAGGTTCGCGTGCTTTCATCTCCGGCATACCAGACGCCTACGACAAAATATAATAATGCCAGATACATAGACCAGGCATGGGTATAAAGTTTTTCATGCAGTAAACCACGCAGGGCAAACATTAATGGTCCCATCTGGATTAGAAACGTCATCGACATCTGTTCTGGCGGGCGGGGTTCAATCCATAAGTTCCAGATAAAAATGAGCGCTATTAGTCCAAAATAACCGGATAAGGTGACCCAGCGGAAAACGGTGATTTTATTCATGCATTGTTTTCCAGTTTTTGAGCGGTTACTGCAACGCGGTGCCCCAGTGCTTTACATAATGCTTTCTCTTCATCACTCAGTGGCGGGTTAGTTTCATTATGGGTAACTCTGCTTGCTCCATAGGGTGTACCGCCTGTTTGAGTTTGTAACAATTGTTGTTCACTGTAAGGCAGGCCTAATAGAATCATGCCGTGATGCAGTAAAGGTAACATCATGCTGAGTAGTGTGGTTTCCTGCCCCCCATGCATGCTGGCTGTTGCTGTAAATACAGCAGCAGGTTTGTTAATTAGATCACCGCTCATCCACAGGCTGGATGTACTATCAATAAAATATTTCAGTGGTGCAGCCATATTGCCAAAATGGGTTGGGCTGCCCAGAATGAGTCCTGCGCATTCTTTGAGATCATCCAGGCTAGCGTAAGGTGCGCCCTGTTCTGGTACACTGTTTTCAGTGCTTTCACAAACGCTGGATACAGCAGGTACGGTTCTTATTCTGGCCTGCATGCCTTCAACGGCTTCTACACCATGGGCAATGGTATTAGCCATTTTGGCAGTAGTGCCTCCCTGGCTGTAGTAAAGAATTAAGATTTCAGTCATTTAAATAATATCCAGTATCTGTGAGGGTGGTCTACCAATAGCGGCTTTTCCATTGCTGATAACAATGGGGCGTTCGATCAGTCTGGGGAATTTCACCATGGCTTCAATTAACTGATCAGCTGACAGGCTATCATCATCAAGATCATTATCTTTGTATTCAGACTCGCCTTTACGCATAAGCTGGCGAGGTTCAATGTCCAGCATATTGAGTATGTTTTTCAGTTCGGCCTTATTGGGTGGTGTATTAAGGTACTCAATAACATCTGCCTGAATACTTCTATCACTTAACAGTTCCATAGTTTGTTTGCATTTGGAGCAGCTGGGATTATGGTAGATTTTGACATTGCTGGTCATGGTTGTGCCTGAGTTAGTGGGGGATGGAGAGAATAACGTATTATCCATGAATAATCAGCATTCCCAGGCTTTTGATATTGGTAAAGTCTTAGGGCTAGATAGATGAGATATATCACAGAACTTAATTTATTTATTTAAGAATTGTGAGTCTGGCTTGACACTCAGGTGCCGCATTGCTACTTTCCTTACCGATAACAATTAGGAAAAACCTTTCCGGAGACCCACTAATGAAACAAAATCACTTAGCCAGGCTTTTTATTATGATGTTGGTAGTGCTAGGCCTGACTGCAGGCTGTGCATCAACACCTGATGAAGCCGATACCGCTGTTGCTGATCAGGCTGCTGCAACACAATCTATCGCCGATGCAAAATCAACTAATGCTCAGGCGAAAGCAATGAATGCAGAATGGCGCGATACAGGTAAAATTATTAAACAGGCAGAAAAAGCTTTAGCAGCAGGCGATTATAGCAAAGCAACTGAGCTTGCAAATAAAGCCCGTCGTCAGGCGGAGAATGCAATGAAACAGGCCAAAGCAGAAGATAGCAGGCTAAGAGGTAATGGTACTTTATCTGCCTCTGAAGATGAAAGCGCTTCACGCCATGGCGGTGCTGTTATTGCAGGAGACAACCAGTACGAAGTTGTAACAGGCGATAACCTGTGGAATATCTCAGGTAAGAGTGAAATTTATGATAACCCTTACCAGTGGCCTTTAATTTATAAAGCGAATCGCAGTCAGATTAAAGATGCCGATCTAATTTATGCCGGTCAGGTATTTGATATTGATCGTGATGTTTCAGCTTCTGATGTTGATGCAGCCGTTAATCATGCTAAAACGCGTGGTGCATGGTCAATTGGTGTTACAGAGGCATCTGATGAGGCTTATTTAGCAGAGTAAGTATTCTAAAAAGAAAATAAAAAAGCCCGCTAAAAGCGGGCTTTTTTTTGTTTAATTAACAGTGATTTTTCTAGCCTGAGCTGCTTCCTGTTTAGGAATGCTTACAGTTAAAACGCCATGATCACTTTTTGCCTCAATTCCTTCAGCATTAACACCATCGGGCATAGTAAATCGTCGAT
>CAZFUY010000100.1:3917-10873 GCA_964522445.1 uncultured Thiotrichaceae bacterium
CTTTTTGCCTCAATTCCTTCAGCATTAACACCATCGGGCATAGTAAATCGTCGATAAAAAACACCGTGTTCACGCTCAATGCGCTTGTAGCCTTCACGTTCTGTTTTCTTTTCAGACTCACGTTCGCCTTTAATAGTTAAAATGCCATTTTCCATATGCACTTCAATGTCCTTTGGGTCAACGCCAGGGATATCGGCGATTAAAACAAACTGTTTATCTTCTTCTTTAATATCAACGGCTGGAGCCCAGTCACTGGTAACCACATCGCCATTATCATCAGTCTTTGCCGGATAGCCTTGAGACCGATTCAGCTCATGTTGCAACTGGTCAAACAGACTCCATGGGTTGTGACGTATCAGGTTCATTTTTTTACCTCCAGAAAAGTAATTTCAATTGCTTAATAAATAGGTGGGGATCGTTATTTTTAATTCAAGGCTTATGAATTTGCCCCCCGTGCAGTATATAAATCTGCTATCATTTTGCGAAATTTCAACCCTGAGAATGCTATTGAATAATAAAACACCATCATTAATTCGAGCTGAGATAGCAGCGTTATCTGCTTATCATGTTGCTGATCCAGGTAAGTTGATTAAGCTGGATGCAATGGAAAATCCCTATCATTTACCTGAGCATCTGCTTAAGGAGTGGCTGGATTTATTATCACAGGTTTCATTAAATCGTTACCCTGATCCATCGGCACTGGACCTCAGCAAAAAGCTTCGTGAATACATGCAGGTGCCTGATGATCAGCTAACGATTCTGGGTAATGGTTCGGATGAGTTAATACAGATAATGGCAATGGCTGTGGCAAAATCAGGGCGAAAAATTCTGGCACCTGAACCTGGTTTTGTGATGTATAAAATGATCGCAACTTTTGTTGGTATGGACTATATCGCAGTGCCTTTAAATAATGATTTTTCATTAGATTTATCGGCAACGCTGCAAGCTGTAAAACAACATCAACCAGCAATAATTTTCCTTGCTTATCCGAACAATCCAACAGGTAATTTATTTGATGAAGAAGCAATTGTAGACATTATAAAAACAGCAGAAGGACTGGTTGTTATTGATGAAGCTTACCACCCATTTGCCTGTGTTAGTTTTATGTCTCGTTTGGGTGAGTTTGATAATTTAGTGGTTATGCGCACTGTTTCTAAAATGGGCCTGGCAGGTTTGCGCTTAGGTTTATTAGCAGGGCCGGCTCAATGGTTAAATGAATTTGACAAGGTACGGTTGCCGTACAATATAAATGTTTTGACACAGGCCAGTGCAGGTTTTGCAATAGATCATGCTGATGTGTTTGAGCAGCAGGCGGCATTAATTCGTCAGCAACGTGAGTTAATGTTTGATGAATTAAATTCGATTAATGGAATTAAAGTTTACCCAAGCAGGGCGAATTTTATTTTATTACGATTAGAAAAAATAGATGCGACTGCTGTTTTTGAATCGCTAAAAGAACACGGTGTATTAATAAAAAATATGAGTCCTGCGGGCGGTGTTCTTGATCAGTGTTTACGAGTTACTGTGGGCGCACCTGAAGAAAATAAAATTTTTATTGCCAGTTTGAAAAAAATATTAAATAACTAAGGGATACTCTGATTAAGAATGGTTAGAATTAGGCTGAGAAAAAATGGTTTGTATTTTTCACGAAGTGAGGCGGAATAGTCGCTCTATTGCAACGAACTTCGGGGTAAATACAAACCATTTTAGCCAGCGTAAAATAATCAGACTTGATCAGAGTATCCCTAAAAAATGTAGGAGCGCTTTAGCCGCGATCTGATATTAGATGGATAATTTCGCGGCTAAAGCAGCTCCTACATTTGCGATGTTTTTCTCTGTGGTAAATATTTTCACCTGCTTTCCTGTGGTCTTTGTCCTAAAGTTGCGCGTGCCATAAAACTTTGTCTTTGTCTGATGCCATTAACTTCAATAGTGTCACCGGGTCGCCCTTTGGCAACTATATCCAGTACATCGCGTGTATCACGGATATTGGTTTGATTAATGTGAGTAATAATATCGCCCGTCATTAAACCGGCATTATCTGCCGGGCCATTTTTAAAAACATCGGTAATTAACACGCCCTGAATATCGGGCAGGCCTACACGTTTTAACATTTGTTCATTTAAATCTACGCCTTCAACACCTAACCAGCCACGAATAACACCGCCGTACTGGAGTATTTGTTTAACTACTTTTAAAGCCATATCAATGGGAATTGCAAAACTAATACCCTGAAAACTACCCGTTTGACTAAACATGGCGGCATTAATACCGACGACTTCACCCATGGCATTAATTAATGCGCCACCTGAATTACCGGGATTAATGGCCGCATCTGTTTGAATAAAGTTTTCATAAGTATTTAGGCCTACGCGATCACGACCCGTGGCACTGATAATGCCCTGAGTCACTGTCTGGCCAATACCAAATGGGTTGCCAATAGCCAGCACAACATCGCCCACTCTTAACCTTTTCATATCAGCAAAACTAATGCCTGGGTGGCTTTTGTGATTTATGGTAATTACAGCCAGATCAGTATCAGGGTCTGCGCCGACAATACTGGCTTTCATCTGATGACCATCGATGAGCGTGACAATGATTTCATCTGCATTGGTGACTACATGGTAATTGGTCAGAATATGTCCCTGACCATCAACGATAACGCCTGATCCCTGATTATGTTTTGTTTGCTTTTTATTGTTGCTCTGCTTTTCCAGTAAAGGTGAAAGTGATGCTGGGGCTTGAGTGGTCAGGCGAAATGCCTGAATGCTAACCACCGCAGGTGCGGCTCTAGTTACTGCATCCGCATAAGATATGGGAGCAGAGAGTGATCCTGTTATAGAGCCAGAAATATGCTCTTTGCCATTTTTTACACTGACTGGCCAGAGGCTTAAAATCAATCCGCCCATAATTAACCCTGCTAAAGCCCAGCCAAACAGAAAATGTGTAGAATGTAATCTCTTCATAAAAATCCAGGAGTCAGTTGTGACCCAGCTTGTGCAGATCGTTGATTATTGTAATGAACTGTTATGTGTTCAGGAGTTCAGGGATTATTGCCCAAATGGGCTTCAGGTTGAAGGGAAAGACGAAGTAAAAAAAATAATTGTAGGTGTTACGGCATCTTATGAATTTTTACAGCAGGCAGTAGCGAAGGGTGCAGATGCTGTTCTGGTGCATCATGGATATTTCTGGAAAGGTGAGGATTCATCCATTACAGGATTGAAAAAAAATCGTATAGCCTGTTTACTGCAAAATAATATCAGTCTGTTAGCTTATCACTTGCCTCTGGATGCGCATGCTCAATATGGCAATAATATTGAGCTGGCTCGTAAATTAGATATTTCAGTCAGGGGTTGTGTTGAGCAGGGGGCAGCGAAGGGGTTGCTCTGGTTTGGTGAACTGAATAATGAAAAAACAGCCGAGCAATTATCTCAGCATATAAATATTTCGCTTAATCGACAGCCATTACACCTGTCATCAACAACAGCTCAAAAAATTAAAAAAATTGCCTGGTGTACAGGCGGCGCACAGAATTATATTGAAGAAGCTGCTCGGCTGGGTGTGGATGCCTATATCAGCGGTGAAGTTTCAGAACAGACCTTTCATCTGGCAAAGGAACTGGATATTCATTACTTTTCAGCAGGCCATCATGCAACAGAATCTTATGGTGTACAGGCATTAGCAGCGCATTTATCTGAGCAATTTGGTCTTGATGCTGAATTTATTGATATAGCTAACCCTGTTTGATGAATAGCAGTAAATTGTGAGTTTAAAATCAGGGGCTTAGAGAAGATCAATGGCTAAGGTTTGGGTATTCTTTTGAGTATTAAACTGCGCATTGCGTTTTCTCAATAAACTATTGATATTCCTAATAAAAAATAAATAACACTTGGCTAAAACATTTATATCGGCTATGATGCAGCGCGGTTTTTCCCATGTCTAGGGGCTTACTTTGATTGTGAAAAACCAACATATTTTACGTTTCTGGATGAGAGCTTTGAATTGAGTTTGATGTGCCAGAAAGATAATTTTTAATCATTTCATAAGTTTAAGAGAGGTACTCATGGCTACAGAGGGCGTAGATTTAGGTAAACGCCGTTTTCTGACTGCTAGTACTACTGTGGTAGGTGCTGTAGGAGCGGGCTTCGTTGCTGTTCCTTTTCTTGCATCATGGTCACCCAGTGAACGTGCTAAAACCGCAGGTGCTCCTGTCGAAATCGATATTAGCAAACTGCAAGAAGGTCAGAAGGTTACTGTTGAATGGCGCGGTAAGCCAGTGTGGATCGTAAAACGATCACAAAAAAGTCTTGATGAGCTGGCTTCTCTGAATGAGGGTTTACGTGACCCTGCTTCAGAAAACAATCAGCAACCATCATATGCACAAAATCCGGCACGTTCTATTAAGCCAGAAATTGCGGTGCTTGTAGGTATCTGCACTCACCTTGGGTGTTCGCCCACTTATCGTCCTGAAATTGGTGCGGCTGATTTGGGTGCAGACTGGTTAGGCGGCTTCTTCTGTCCATGTCATGGTTCTAAATTTGATCTGGCTGGTCGTGTTTATTCGGGTGTTCCTGCACCGCTTAATCTTGTAGTTCCACCTCACTATTACAAGAGTGATCGTGTAATTCTTATCGGTGAAGATGGAGGAGCAGCATAATGTCTCAAGGTTTATTAGGTTGGATTGATGATCGCTTCCCACTCAGTAAAATGTGGAATGAGCATCTTGCCGAATACTATGCACCAAAGAACTTTAACTTCTGGTATTTCTTTGGTTCTCTTGCCCTGCTAGTTCTGGTTATCCAGATTGTTTCAGGCCTTTTTCTGACAATGCATTACAAGCCTGACGGCGCGTTGGCATTTGCCTCTGTTGAATACATTATGCGAGACGTGCCTTATGGCTGGTTAATTCGCTATATTCACTCAACGGGTGCAACGGCATTCTTTGTTGTTGTTTATCTGCACATGTTCCGTGGCGTAATGTATGGCTCATTCAAAAAACCACGCGAATTAGTGTGGCTGTTTGGTATGTTTATTTACCTTGCGTTAATGGCTGAAGCATTCATGGGTTATCTATTGCCATGGGGTCAGATGTCATACTGGGGCGCACAGGTTATTATTTCACTGTTTGGTGCATTGCCTGTTATTGGTGATCCGTTAACACTGTGGATTCGTGGTGACTATGTTATCTCTGATGCGACTTTGAATCGTTTCTTTGCTCTGCATGTTATTGCTCTGCCATTAGTTTTAATCGGACTTGTTGTAGCGCATATTCTTGCCTTGCATGAAGTAGGTTCTAACAATCCAGACGGTGTTGAGATTAAGAAAAACAAAGATGCAAATGGCATTCCATTAGATGGTATTCCATTCCACCCTTACTATTCTGTAAAAGATATTGTAGGCGTGATTGTTTTCTTAATGTTCTTTAGTGCGGTTTTATTCTTTGCTCCAGAAGGCGGTGGTTATCTGCTTGAGTATGCTAACTTCATTCCTGCTGATCCATTGAAGACACCTGAGCATATTGCTCCGGTTTGGTACTTCACGCCATTTTATGCAATTTTGCGTGCTGTTCCAGACAAGCTAATGGGTGTTATAGCAATGGGCGCTGCGATTGTTGTGCTGTTCCTGTTACCATGGGTTGATCAGTGCAAAGTTAAATCTATTCGTTATCGTGGTACCAGTTTTAAAGTATTGCTGTTCGCTTTTGTTATTGCTTTTGTGGCACTGGGCTGGTTAGGCATGCAGCCTGCAACGCCAGGTAAAACGTTAGCAGCACAAATATTCAGCTTGATCTATTTCGGTTTCTTTGTGGCACTTTATTTCACATCAAAGAATGAAAAGACCAAGCCAGTACCAGAGAGGGTTACAGGATGAAAAAATTATTAATAACATTTTTCATGGTGTTTCCAGCATGGGTAATGGCATCAGGAGGTGTTCACCTTGATCACGCGCCTGTTGATTTAAAAGATACTGAATCACTGAAAAGAGGTGCAGAGACTTTTGCTAACTATTGTCTAAGCTGCCATAGTGCAGAATACATGCGTTATAACCGTATTGGTCGTGACCTTGGTATGTCTGATGCTGAAGTAACTGAGAAATTAATTTTCACCCGCAATAAAAAAGGTGAACCCACCAAAGTGGGGGAATTAATGAAAGTTGCAATGACAAAGGATTATGCCGGCGAAGCATTCGGTACTAAAATCCCCGGTTTAACTGTGATTGCCCGCGCCCGTGGTGCTGACTGGTTGTACACCTATTTACGTACATTCTATCTTGACGACTCTCGTCCATCTGGAATGAATAACAGGGTGTTTGCTGATGTTGGTATGCCGCATGTATTGTGGGAAAAGCAGGGTTTGCAAAAAGCTGTTTTCAAAACAGAAATGGGTGAAGATGGAAATGAAAAACACATTTTTGAGAAAATGGAAATTGTAAAAGCCGGAACAATGAGCGTTGAAGAATATGATGCTTTTGTTGGTGATCTGGTTAACTTCCTTGTTTACATGGCTGAACCCGTGCAACTAGAACGTAAAAGCCTTGGTCTTTATGTTCTTATCTTCCTGGCATTCTTTGCAGTTATTGCGTACATGCTGAAGAAAGAATACTGGAAAGACGTCCATTAATTAAGTCGCAAGTCAGAAGCCTTAAGTCGTAAGTCGTTTAATGGCTTCGACTTTTGGCTTTTGAATTCTGATTTTCAATTTTTTTAGAGGCACTAAATTATGGCGTCAAACGCCCTGGCTAACCGTCGTTCGGTTATGAACCTATTTTCTTCACCAAAATGCCCATACTGTCATCGAACACGTATTGTACTGGCAGAGAAAGACATTACATTTGAAACAATTGATGTTGATGTGGCTAAAATGCCCGAGGATTTATCTGAGCTAAATCCATACAATACGGTTCCTACTTTAGTTGACCGTGATCTTGTTTTATATGATTCAAGAGTTATTGTCGAA
>CAZFUY010000101.1:0-10782 GCA_964522445.1 uncultured Thiotrichaceae bacterium
TGAGCACAACCTGTAACGAGTAAGATAAGTAAAAGGCTAAGATATAGTTTAATTTTATACATGACATCCCTTTAAATATTTCTTTAGAATAATTTATATTGTGATAATCAATTACTAATATGCAATTGATTATCTAATCCCAGCAATCATAAATGATATAAAATCTATTGTCAGTACATTATATGTGGTTTTTATAGAATAATAGATAACATATAAAATATTCTTTCATGGCATTATTCAGCTCAGATCAATTAAAAACCACTTATAAATTAAATGAGTAGCCAAAATTGATAGCACCCCCAGAATAGGTATAATTAACATTGTTCTTATCTGAAACATTTACCTGAAAAGATGTACTGACAAACCAGTTTTTCCACTGATAGTCCACAAGAAATTTTATTATCGTTCCAGTACCACTAAAATCAAATACTCTATTCTCATCTGCCCCAACGGATGAAGCAGGCCTCTCTGTTAAATTCATATTTCCATTTGCAGATAAATGGCTTAAGCCAAAGCCAAGACCCAACACTAATGAATGGTCAAGACTGGCATTTCTAAAGGGATTAAAAAACAGTACAGGAGTTAGATAAACAATTTTTCCATCAACATCTGTACCTAAATTTTCTGTATTACCCGTCTTGAAAAAAGAGTAATCTACTTTCTGTCTATTAAAATCAAAGCTTCTATAGCCTAATTCAAACAAAACACCGAATCGTCCTATTGGTGAGAAATAAAAATGTGGTGACTGCAAATCCAGAGAAGGCTCTGCTGATGCTCTAGAAACCATTCTTCCCTCATCACTATCTTCCAGCTCAAATTCTTCATAATAAGCGCCTGAAACACCCAGCCTCACTTTATAAGTAGAATTAATAGTTGTTTTATTTACACCTTTATTTTTTTTCTTCTGTTCCTCACTTCGAGCCAGATCTGAATCAATATTTAATTCAATCTTTATTTTATTTTCTGTTTTACTTTCCGTTTTGTTTTCTGTCTTATCAGATAACTTTATCTGTTGCTCTAACTCCAGCTCAAGCAATTCAATATCAGCTTTTCTTTCAAAATCATCGGCACTTACTGAATAAGAGATTAAAAAGAATAAAAGGCCAAGAATTTTTACCGCTGAACCAGTCATAATGCATCACCTGTCTAAATATAGTCTGATTTATATTAATAATAATCATCGCAATTTTCTTATTAACTAAAAGATTTCATACCTTTTCAGTATGAATCTATATTTTATTTATTTGCTTTTTTTTATTTCTTTAATAACATTAATACAATTCTGATTTAAAGCAATTATGTAATCAAGCTTTGTCTTTTCTTTTTTAAAGCCTAAATTTTCAAACCAGATATGGCATTCATTTTCAAATGAGTTTAGTGATTTTATAATATCAACTGAAAGAAACGCACCTTCTTTATAATCTCTCACTGTGCTACCTGGGCCATAAGAATCAATTTTACCCGGTCCTTCCAGGCTAATAAAGCCTGAACCTTCTATGGCTTTAACACTTTTTATATGAAATGGAATCTCTCCATTTGCATAAGCATTGGGTAAAAAAAACACAACCACACTAATAAGAAGTATATTCTTCATAAGATTTATTATTCCTTAATTACAGCTAACACCTATTGCCTGAGTTTAATTTCTATTTTCATATCAGATTACACAAAACAGGCTCTATTTTCAATTTAGAAAACTGTGACAAATTAGTCTAAAGCCCTTTTATTTGACAAATAATACAAACAACTGATGTTCAAGCTATCTATCCCATTTTGATGGATCACTAATTTCTGCAACTTTACCTTCAATCCAGTCTTCAACTTCTTTTCTTATTTCATTCGGATCACGCCCATAGCCCTTAATTACCGGGCCAATTGAAACAGTAATAGTTCCCGGCCACTTGATCATACTATGTTTTGGCCAATATTCTCCTGCATTGTGCGCTATGGGTAATATTGGGTAATCTACTTTTGATGCCAGATAAGGGCCACCTATTTTATACTTGCTTCTTTTTCCTGCACTTGTTCGAGTACCCTGCGGGAAAATAATAATCCATCGCCCCTGCTCCAGTTTTTTTATGCCCTGTTCTACAACCTGGTCGATGGCTTTATGCCCTGATTTTCGATCAATAGCAATTGGCTCACATAAGGCCAGACCCCAGCCAAATATTGGCACTCGTAATAATTCTTTTTTAATAACCCAAAGTTGTGGCGGTAGCAGTTTCTGAAAAAAGAACGTCTCCCATGTGGACTGGTGATTGGCCATAACAATGGTTGCACCATCTGGAATATTTTCCATGCCTTCAACTTTGTAATTTACATTACAAATCCATTTTAATAAATTTATATTCCCCTTTGCCCAGCTTGATCCAACTTTATATCGCACATGCACTGGAAATGGGAAGGTAAACATTTCTGTACCGACAACAATAACTAACCAGATAAAACTTACTATCCAGTATATTATTGATCGTATATATAATTCTATTTTTGAAGGGATACGCACTTCACTCACAAATCTGACTCCATTAAAATAGCATCTGCAACTTCTGCCAAATTTTTATAAATAGCTATGCCTTCAAGTTCAGAAGCATCTGTACTGGCTATGGTTCTTTCGCCTTTTCCTGTTTTTACCAGTATGGGTTCAGCACCCGCAGATTTTGCCGCCTGCAAATCACGCAGGGAATCACCTATTGCTGGGACATTTTTTAAATCACATTGGTAGCGTTTAATAATTTCCTGAAACATACCGTCTTTAGGTTTACGACAATCACAATTATCTTTTGGGCTATGAGGACAAAAGAAAACAGCATCAACATGGCCACCATACTGCTCCAGCATGCGCCCCATTTTACTGTGCATGGCATGTAAGGCTTCAATATCATAATAGCCGCGTGCTATGCCTGACTGATTTGTTACAACAACCAAAGTGTATCCTGCCTGATACAGACGACCCATTGCCTGCAAACTTCCTGGTACAGGTATCCATTCATCCACAGATTTTATATATTCATCTGAGTCCTGGTTAATAACGCCATCACGATCAAGAATAATTAATTTCATGATTGCAGTCGTGATAAATCAGCCGCTTTAAGAAATAATTGACTTAATTTGCTTAGTAATGCAATACGATTATTTTTTAAGGATTCATCATCTGCCATAACCATAACCTTATCAAAGAAACTATCTACGGTATCTTTTAAACCCGCCAGCTGTTGTAGTCCCGTTTTATAATCACCTTTATCAAACAAGGGCAAAACTTCATCTGATAATTTCTGTAATTGATCATTAAGTTGATTTTCTGCATCATCCTGAAAAAGTTGAACATCAATTTTATCTGAAATTTTTCCTTCAACTTTTTTCAGAATATTACGGATACGTTTATTTGCAGCCGCAAGACTTTCTGCTTCCGCAAGATTACGGAAACTGTTTACCGCCTGCACACGTCGATCAAAATCAACAGGGTGTGTTGGCTGTAAAACAACAACTGCATCATAAACATCAACTGAAATACCCTGACTAGTATAATAAACGCGCAATCGTTCAAGCATAAAATCAAATACTTCATCTATCGCTTTTGATGCATCTACAACATCTTTTAGAGCATCGGCTGCAAAGCCCAGTATCTGTTTAAGATCCAGCATTAAATTACGTTCGATTAAAATTCGTAACACGCCTAAAGCAGATCGACGCAAAGCAAAGGGATCTTTTTCACCTGTTGGTTTTTGGCCAATAGCAAAAATACCCGTTAAAGTATCTAACTTATCAGCAATAGATAAAATCTGACCCGTTACACTTACGGGCAATTCATCACCGGCAAAGCGAGGCATATATTGTTCATCTAATGCGATAGCAACATCTTCTGCTTCGCCATCTTTTTCAGCATAGTAGCGCCCCATAATGCCCTGTAAATCTGAAAATTCATTTACCATTTCAGACATCAAATCACATTTGGATAATAAAGCAGCACGGTGCGCATTCATTTTATCTGCGCCTAATTGCTGGGCAATTTTTTCTGCAATAATCGCAACTCGACGACTTTTATCACCTAACGAACCTAATTTATTCTGGAAAACAACTTTATCCAGTGAGGCCATATGTGTTTCTAATGGGTGCTTACAATCCTGTTCCCAGAAAAATGCTGCATCAGATAAACGCGGACGGATAACGCGCTCATTACCTTCTTTTACTTTTACAGGATCTTTACTATCAATATTGCTAATAGTAATAAAGTGCGGCATTAATTTACCTTCATTATCCACAACAGGAAAATATTTCTGGTGATCCTGCATAGAAGAGATTAAAGATTCGGCGGGTACTTCAAGAAAATGCTCATCAAAATCACCGGCCACTGCCACTGGCCATTCAACCAGTGCGGTAACTTCCTGCAAAAGAGCTTCATCAATAAGTGCTTTGCCCGATAATTTTTCAGCAGCCTGTTCTGCCTGTTGACGGATTGCATTGCATCGCGCAACACTGTCCGCAATAACATGACCGGGATTTTCTAATCGGTGTAAATATTCATCTGGCGTTTGTAGCGTGATAACTTCTGGGTGATGGAATCTATGACCTCGACTATCACGACCTGTTACCAGCCCCATAATAGTTGCGTCAACAACTTCATTACCAAATAGCAAAACGATCCAGTGTACTGGGCGAACAAATTCTTCTGTGTTTTCACCCCAGCGCATGCGTTTAGGAATGGGTAATTTTGCCAGCGACTGTTCAACAATGGCTGCAATTAATTCACTCGTGGCTTTGCCTTTTTCCTGCGCACGAAAAACCAGCCATTCACCTTTGTCGGTTTTCATGGTTTCTAAATCATCAACCACAACACCGCATGAGCGAGCAAAACCTTGCGCAGCTTTCGATGGGCAACCATCTTCATTAAATGCTGCTTTTATAGCAGGGCCTCTTTTTTCAATATCACTATCTGGCTGAAATTCTTCTACATTAGATAATATTACTGCAAGCCGTCTTGGTGATGCATAAGCTTTTGTAGATTCAAATTTTACATTAGCTTCTTTTAGTCCATTAGCCACGCCCTGAGCAAAAGCATCACTTAATTTATTTAATGCCTTTGGTGGCAATTCTTCAGTACCAATTTCTATTAATAAATCACGTGCGCTCATGACTGGCCTCCTTTTTTAGCCGCTTCGCAAATGGGAAAGCCCAGTGCCTCACGTGCTTCAAAGTAAGCTTTTGCAACTGCTCGGGATAAGGTGCGCACACGTAAAATAAATCGTTGTCGCTCGGTAACTGAAATGGCGTGACGTGCATCCAGTAAATTAAATGTATGAGATGCTTTTAAAACCATCTCATACGCGGGCAGCGCCAAACCTTCTTCGATTAATCGCGCACTTTCTTTTTCGCAGGTATCAAACCAGTTAAATAATGATTCTGTATCCGCCTGCTCAAAGTTGTAGTGAGACATTTCAACTTCATTCTGATGGAACACATCACCATAAGTGACCACACCCTGGGGGCCTTTGGTCCAGACCAGATCAAATACACTTTTAGCATTTTGTAAATACATGGCCAGTCGCTCCAGACCATAGGTAATCTCACCCGTTACTGGCTTACACTCTAAACCACCGACCTGCTGGAAATAGGTGAATTGAGTCACTTCCATGCCATTTAACCAAACTTCCCAGCCCAGACCCCATGCGCCTAAAGTGGGTGATTCCCAGTTATCCTCAACAAAACGGATATCATGAACCAGTGGATCAAAGCCCAGCGCTTTAAGTGACTCCAGATAAAGCTCCTGAATATCATCAGGGTTCGGCTTCAATACCACCTGAAACTGATAGTAATGCTGCAAACGATTAGGATTTTCGCCATAACGGCCATCTGTCGGGCGGCGACAGGGCTGTACAAAAGCTGCCCGCCATGGCTCAGGGCCTATCGCTCGTAAAAAAGTCGCGGGATGGAAAGTTCCAGCACCTACTTCCATATCCAGTGGTTGTAATACTGCACACCCCTGTTTTGCCCAGTAATCCTGTAGAGCCAGAATTAGCCCCTGAAAAGTTGAAACATCGTAAGCCATTAATCAGATCATCATATTTTTTTAAGGCCGCAAGTATACCCAAAAAATGCGCCTGACGCCCATGTCATCAAGCTGAAATAATCAGCTCCTTAAAACACTACAGATCCTGTTAACTCAGCCGATATATACTATATATATAGAGAGATAATTTTTCAGGAGCTGCCTATGAGCAATAATTTGCTACTAGAACCCACAGCGACAGCACAATGGAAGCATGTGTTGAATGATGCAAAACATCAGTGCCAGTGCCATCTCAATGAAGAAATTGAGTCCTATCTTATTTTTACACTCATGCGATTTACTCAAACCCCTGAATTAGCCAGCAAAGTTCTGGCACTTGATTTTTTACGTAGCACCGATTTATCAGGACTGGCTCGGCAGGATCAGTTGCGAGATATTGGCGATCAATGTTTATTACTATCCGGTTTATTCCCCCAGCGAGCAGAAAAACATCTGGTAAGTATCGGCTACTATGTCGGCCTTGGTCAGTCAGCCTATCAGCAATTAAGCGACACACTTCGAAAGGCTTTCGCTCATCTATATCAGTTATTATCAGAAAATTTTGTGCAAATGATGGATGTCCTGCAAAACATACGCAGCGAGCCAGCATTGCAGCCGTTACAGGCGATGGAGCTCTGGCAGGAAACAGGCAGCAGCAATGCCTGTAGACTTATTACCGGCAACTCAAACGCTACCCCTGTTTTAATAAACAAAGCAACTCGCCAATAAAGCACCAGGACTGCTAAAATAGCTCTTTTGTTATTTTAATGGTCAACAATGTCACAAGCCAAAGCAGTAGCTCTTATTTCAGGCGGCCTCGATTCTCTACTGGCAGCCAAAGTCATGCTCGAACAGGGTGTTCATGTAGAAGGCATCAATTTTTATACTGGCTTTTGCGTAGAAGGCCATACTCACGCCATTCGTAAAAAAGACAAAGCAAAACCCAAGCGCAACAATGCACTATGGTCTGCTGAACAGCTCGGCATCAAACTTCATATTGTCGATATTGTTGAAGAGTACAAAGATGTGCTTATCAATCCAAAACATGGCTATGGCAAAAATATGAACCCCTGTCTGGACTGTAAAATTTTTATGGTTCACAAGGCTCAGCAATGGATTGAAGAAAATGGTTTTGATTTCATCATCACCGGCGAAGTGATTGGCCAGAGACCCATGTCTCAACGCAAAGATACTATGCCCATTATTTCAAAACAATCAGGAGCGGATGATCGTTTGCTTCGCCCACTATGTGCAAAAAATCTTCCTGAAACTTTAGCCGAACGTGAAGGCTGGGTTGATCGCAATAAACTTTATGATTTCAGTGGCCGTAATCGAAAGCCACAAATGGCACTTGCCAAACAATTTGGTTTTGAAGATTATGCAAAACCTGCAGGCGGTTGCTGCTTTCTTACGGACGAGAGCTATTCAATAAAACTGGTCGATTTATGGGATGCCAGAGGGGAACGCAATTACGAAATGGATGACATTATGTTATTAAAAGTAGGCCGCCATATTCGCCCTGAACCACATTACAAATTAATTATTGGCCGCGAAGATGGTGAAAACAAATTTTTACAGGGCTATAAAAATATTTTCACATCAATAAAGATGATAAGCCATAGCGGCCCTCTTACTTTAGTCGATGGCATTGTTAATGATAATGACCTTGAATTTGCCGCACGCATAACTGCACGTTTTTCACAGGGAAGAAATGAAGATACGGTTACTGTTGAAATCAAACACAAAAATGGCGAAACAAATACAATTGATGTAACACCCTTTAAACCCAGCGAAATAAAACCGGACTGGTATCTTTAAATGAGTAGCTACCAACTTGATGCCAGACGCATGTTCTGTCCCATGCCTGTTATTCGCACTCAGGATAAAATAAAAGAACTTAATCCTGGCGATATATTAGATGTTATATCAACTGACCCTGGTGCATTAAATGACATTCCTGCCTGGTGTCGAATTAATGGTCATAAAGTTTTAGACTGCTATGAGAAGAATGATGAATATATTGTAAAAGTTGAGGTTTGTGATAATTAACTCTGTAAGAACAGCTTTAATCACAATTATTTGCCAGTTGTCTTCGCAGCTAAAGTCGCTCTACATATTTAATTAACTTGCAACATCTACACTAACAACTGAAAATAACAACACCTATTACCAGCCAGAGAATCTTTTTGGAATACTCACTAGAACAACGCAAACAGGCCATGAACCGAGTCACCTGGTGGGGCGTGTTTATTAATATAATCCTGGCTGTTAGCAAACTGGTTGTTGGTTTTATTGCACAATCTCACGCCTTAATCGCTGATGGTTTTCATTCTTTTTCAGATCTTATCAGCGATGCCATGGTATTACTGGCAACCAACCATGCCTCGCAGGAAGCGGATGAAGATCATCCCTATGGCCACGCCCGTTATGAAACGCTGGCAACCATCGGTGTGGGCATTTTTCTTATTGCTGTTGCAGCAGGTATTGCTATCAATGCCACACAACGCCTGTTAGCTCCTGAGACTCACTCATCACCCACCTCTCTGGCTTTATGGATTGCTGCTTTTTCTATTATCAGCAATGAAGGCCTTTATCATTACACCATGCGCACGGCTCGCAGTATTAAATCTAAATTACTGGAAGCCAATGCATGGCATCATCGTACTGACAGTATTTCTTCTATTGTTGTATTTATAGGCATTACAGGTGCTATGTTTGGCCTGCCTGTGCTGGATGATGTGGCCGCAGCTCTGGTTTCATTAATGATTGCCAAAATCGGCTGGGACTTAAGCCACCAGAGTATTCAGGAACTTGTTGATACCGCCTTAGAGCCAGAAATAATCAGCGCTATTAAACAACGTATTAAAAACATAGATGGCGTGAATGAATTACACATGCTGAGAACACGCCGCATGGGGCATAATGCTCTGGTTGATGTGCATATTCTGGTCGATTCAAGACTAAGCGTGTCTGAAGGTCATCAGATTTCAGAAGCTGTCGAACTTTCTTTGACCAGACACTGGGATGAAATTAATGATGTTACTGTTCACATTGACCCAGAAGACGATGAACACACACCAAACAGCTGTAAAGATCTGCCCCTGCGCAGCAAGATAATATCTGAATTAAAGCAGGGCTGGGGAAATATGCCTGAGCTAAGACAAATCAGTGAAATCACTCTGCATTACCTTGACGGCAAAATTACTGTGGGCATTACACTGCCTCTGGATAATTTAAATGACCTGGCATCTGCTACAAAATTAACAGAAAAAATTCAGTCAGCCAGTACAGATATCGAATACATTAAACAAATAGATGTTTATTTTAAATAGTAATCACATTATGTGCGAGCCGCTTTAGCTGCTAAATTATTTTAGCAACCATCTATCGCGGCTAAAGCTGCTCCTACACATTAATTATCAAGATCACCCTCTAAAGCACCAATATAATGCGCTTATTCTCTATTGGCACTGCATTGGTGCATGATATAGTGCAAAAAGTACTGAAATAATGGCTTTTATACGTTTCCCTTGTGGCACATTTCATGCAAAATATCTGGCTGAAATTTATTAACTTTTCGAATCAGAAAACCTGTCCAATTTAGGTCTATCTTCCTCGATGGCTTAAATCCGACAGGTTTTAGACTCGCACATATAAATATACTGGAGACACACATGTCAGATATGTCAGCTAATGACGTTTTAAAAATGATGAAAGACAATGAAGTTAAATTCGTTGATTTCCGTTTCACAGATCCACGCGGTAAAGAACAGCATGTATCCGTGCCATCTCACACTGTTGATGAAAGCACTTTTGAAGAAGGCAAAATGTTCGACGGCTCTTCTATCGAAGGCTGGAAAGGTATTAATGAATCAGACATGATAATGATGCCTGACCCAACAACAACTGTTATGGACCCCTTCTGCGAAGAAGCAACAATGAACATCAGTTGCGACATCATCGAACCTGCAACAATGCAGGGGTATGAGCGTGACCCACGTTCTATCGCCAAGCGCGCTGAAGAATATATGAAGTCTACTGGTATTGCAGACACAGCTTACTTTGGTCCTGAAAACGAATTTTTCGTATTCGATTCTGTCACCTGGGAAAACCAGATGGGCAAAGTTGGCTACCAGATCGGTTCTGAAGAAGCAGAATGGAGCAAAGGCGAGCAAACTGAAACAGGCAACCTGGGTCATCGTCCTGGCATTAAAGGCGGTTATTTCCCTGTTCCTCCAGTTGATTCACTACAGGACTTACGTTCTGCAATGTGTTTAGTTATGGAAGACATGGGTGTTAAAACTGAAGTTCACCACCATGAAGTTGCAACAGCCGGCCAATGTGAAATTGGTGCTGTATTCAACACACTGGTTAAAAAAGCAGACGAAGTTCAGAAGCTTAAATACTGCATCCACAATGTTGCTCACGCTTACGGCAAAACAGCGACATTCATGCCCAAGCCTCTGGTAGGTGATAACGGCAACGGCATGCACGTTCATATGTCTCTTGCTAAAGGTGGCGATAACTTATTCTCTGGTGATTTATACGGGGGCTTATCTGAAACCGCATTGTTCTACATCGGTGGTGTTATCAAGCACGCTCAGGCACTGAATGCGTTTGCTAATGCTTCAACTAACTCTTACAAGCGTCTGGTTCCTGGTTTCGAAGCACCTGTCATGCTGGCTTACTCTGCTCGTAACCGTTCTGCTTCTATTCGTATTCCTTTCGTTTCTAAT
>CAZFUY010000102.1:0-10476 GCA_964522445.1 uncultured Thiotrichaceae bacterium
TTTACTACCACTGTTATTCCTGTACCAGCCCAGGCTGGACACATTACTGCCCCCACAATATTTTTCATTTTTACCGCCAGATCGACAGGCGTATTCCCATTCGGCTTCACTGGGTAATCTGAATTTTTGCCCGGTTTGTTTATTTAGTTTTTTAATAAAATTCTGTATATCATTCCAGCTCACTTCTTCTACCGGGCAGCTATCACAGTTTTTAAAGCTTGAGGGATTATTGCCCATTACCGCCTGCCATTGCTTTTGGGTAACTTCATATTTGCCCAGTTTAAAGGCGCTGATATTGACTCGATGAATGGGCTTTTCATCACTATAACTATTTGAACCCATCTGAAATGTTCCCGCAGGGATGCTTATCATTTTGCCTACAAGGCGTTTTATTCGTTGTTGTTGTTGTTTCCCAAGCGGGTCTCGATCTGCATAATTAATGGGGTCAAGATACAGCGATTTTTTTGTGTCTTTTCCCCAAAGAATAGATTTTGATGTTTTATCTTCTGCTTGATGTGTGTCTGCCTGCTCCCCGCTTTCATTATAGGTTGAACCCAGCTGTGAGCAGCCGCTGAGTAAGCTGCTTAATATCAGGGTGAGCAGTGTGATTTGAATTCTATTGTTCATGGTTTGTTTTCTTTTTTATTTATTTGTGCTTGTTGGGGTTCGTGCCTTACCCCAACCTACGAGCTATAAAAACACTCACCACCACAATATAACGTAGGTTGGGGTGACGAAGGAAGCCCAACTTTTTTGAACATTAATTGTTGGGGTTCGTGCCTTACCCCAACCTACGAGCTGAGTTTACAAATCCTAACGTTTGGGACTTTTATTCCAGAGTTCGTTCTTCACGACTATGCCAGACACGAGTAATAACGATTGTATGTTGCTGTATTCGATAACGGAGGGTGTAACCACCCTGCCCAAATGGCACATATAAATCTCTAAATAATTCACAGCCTTCATCAGGACTGGGCATACCAGCTTTTGGGTTTTTAATGAGGGTTTTCACAGCGCCTAAAATACGCTGACCGGCTTTTTTAGCCGCAACAGGATTACCTTTTTTAATAAACTCTCTTAATCTAGCAACGTCTCTGGATGCATCTGGTAACCATTTTATTTGGTAGTCAGGCACACTTTTTCCTCATCTTCGCCCCAGGATTCCAGCCAGTCCACCATTGCATCATGTTCAATGGCTTCCCCGGTTTGCTCATAGGCTTCCCAACGTTCCAGTGTTTCCTGCTTACGTCGTTCCTGAGTCTCCAGGCGATCCATGTAATCTCTCAGGGCTTCTTTTGCGAGAAAGCTTTTTGAGCGTTTGGTTTTTTCCGCCAGTACGCTCAGACGTTGCTCCAGCTCGGGATCTAGTCGGACTCCTAACATAATCACACCTTGTTGTTTAACTTTGTTAAACAATATCATTCTTTAGATTTTTTAGCTCTTAATTTTCTTTATTAGCTTAATATTTGAGCGGTATGTGTTGGGGTTCGTGCCTCACCCCAACCTACGAGTTTATTTATAGGTTGGGGTATGTTGACATTAACACACAACCCATCACCCTCTTTCACCAAACCCTTTACCATCACTCTGTTTATCATATCCCCAATACCGATCAAGCAATCCCTGCCTGATATAGTCATGAATAGTGGAATATGGCCAGTCAACTGCCTGCTCTACATAGCCGTGTTTTACCGGGTTGTAATGTATATAATCCACATGTTTTTCAAAATCATTTTCATTCCGAATAAGATGCTCCCAATATCGACGCTGCCAGATGCCTCGTTCTGCTTTGTGTTTTCGGCTGCAACTAATGCTCTCCTGCTTGGGAAGCTGCCGGGAAAACCCGGCTTTAATTAACATCCAGCGCATTGCAAAGTCATTATCATTTTCTGGCAGAGTTAAAATTGCATGTAGGTGTTCCGGCAATACCACCATGGCATTTAGCTGGAACGGGTGTTGTTTTTTTACTTTATTAATGGCATTGCGTAAATGATCAATTTCATCAACTAATAATGTTTTTTTGCGTTCGGCCAGATTAACTGTGAAAAAATAGCTGCCGCCTTTTATATTGGATCGTCGATATTTCATTGCTTATCTTCCTTGATAATATGGGAAATTGTTGAGATTCGTACCTCACTCTAACCAGCAAAAAATGAAGATTGGCATCCCCATGCCAACATTTGTTACTGTGTTAGCGCATAAGGTAAAACAATAATATTGATTTTATCAAGATTGAGTTTCCCCAAAGCCTGATCAAATTGAGTTATATCCACACTATTTTCCGCTGTTTGCTGTGCACTAAATCCGGCACTATTGCCGAGTAGCCCCTGCAACGGTTCTCTACTTACGAGTATGACAAAGGCTTCCTGCGCTATTTTTTGCCCTGGCAGTGGCTGGCTTGATAGCGGAGTGAGGCTGGGAATTTTACCGGCTTTTATGCTTAATGCTGTTTGATTATTTTCTGGAAATACACGGCTGATTTTAATTTTTTCATGCTGCTGATACATGGCAAATACTGCTGCATAGATATTTTCATGGCTGTTCAGTAACAGGCAAAAACGTTGTTTGGATTTAAATAGCGGCTCACTATTATTTGCTACATTAAATTCTGTGAGTGAAAAATTACAGTGTTTTTTATTCCCCATGCCAAGCAATGCAGCGCTAATATCCGGTGCCTGTTGTCCAAATGTCTGAACTTGCCCCGTGCAATGTGCTAATTGAGTTAACTGCCCCTGGGGCTGGGTAATTTGATACTCGCACTGGCTGTTAATAACCCGCGCACGATGGGTTTGTAATATGTGATATGAGGCCATTTGTGCATTAACCACCAGTTGCTGGCTGGATATTTCAATACCTGTGACCTGTTGCAGAATATCTAAAAAAGCCTGCTCTCGTGCTTTAACCTTTGCCTGTTCGGGTGTGATATTGGCTATGCTGGCTTCGCCTGTGCCTGTGTAGGTTTTTGCTGCAATAACAAGGTGTGTTTGAAATATTAATAACAGGAGTAATATTATTTTCATTATGATTAGGTGCTCAGAGTCCGTTGATGTTTTATACGTAATTCATGTAAAAAATGCAAATTGTGGTTTTTTGGTGCGCATGGCACATCCTACGTTATGCTTTGGTGTGCGGCAATTTGCCTGGTAGGGTGCGCCATGCGCACCAGGATTCTATCCACTCAGGATTTAGGCGATTTAAGCTTTGCCCTGGGATGAGCAGAGTCATACACCTTCGCCAGATGCTGAAAATCAAGGTGAGTGTAGATTTGTGTGGTACTCAAATTTGCATGCCCCAGTAATTCCTGTACAGCTCGTAAATCATGACTGGATTGTAAAATATGCGATGCAAATGAGTGACGCATTAGATGTGGATACAGGCTTTGATCCAGCCCTTTTAGCTGCGCCCACTTCTTTAAACGCTGTTGCACACTGGATGCGCTAATACGGTTGCCTCTTTGGCTGATAAATACTGCCTGCTCATTTTCATTAACTAGCTGGCTGCGCATTTTTATCCAGTTTTTCAATGCCTTGTGTGCTTTTTTACCAAAAGGAACGCGTCGTTGTTTACTGCCCTTCCCTGTTACATCCAGTGTTTGCTCCTGCCATTCTATTTTGCTCAAATCCAGCGCTATTAGCTCTGACAGGCGCAATCCACAGCCATAAAGCAATTCCATTATGGCCATATCTCTTACTGCCAGAGGATCAGCTTCATCCAGCCGCATAAGATTATTCAGGTCATCCGGTGTTAGCACTTCGGGTAATTTTCTTAATGATTTAGGCGCAGACACGCCTACCGCAGGGTTGTTCTTAACTTTATGATATTTAAGTAAATATTTAAATAAGCTACGAATGGATGATAGTAAGCGCTGAATGCTTGTGCCAGATAAACCTTTACGATGCACCTGTGCCGCATAGCTGCGAATATGTTGATGATCAATAGCCTGCCAGCCTGCTAGTTCAGCCTGCTGACAGTATTGTATAAAACCATTGAGGTCTCGCTGATAGCCGCTCAGCGTATGTTTAGAATAACGTTTTTCAGTCTTTAGATATTGAAAAAAGGCCTGTAGTTCTGAATCAAAGGGAGACAATCAAACTGCCAGATGAGGTTTAATTGCAGCGCTCACCAGGTCTGACAATTGCCGCAAAAATTCTGTACCCATGCCAGAATGATAGTGTTGATCATCTTTACTGCCTAAGCCCAGAATGCCAAAGCTATCCACATCAGCAATAGCCATTACAGCACCAGAACCCAGCTGTGATAAGCCTTCGGGGAATAATAACTCTGCCTGTTGATCAGTCAAACGGCCACATTGAATGCCTTTTTCTGCAATGAGTTTGCTCAAACAATCCAGCCTGGTATCACCTTTCAAAAGGTAACGCTCTGGCTGCTGCTCAACCAGTGTCTTGTCATCCGTTAGTAATCGGATGGTTATAAAGTCTGTTGATAACTCATCGCGCAGTTCTTCGTTAACTGTAGCAATAACATCATCCAAACCTTCATTCATAAACAGGTTGATTGCCAGCCGTTGCAAACTGGCATTAAGACGCTGGTTGTCATGCACTGCATCAACCATTTCACGTAACTTCATTTCAAAATGCTCGTTACGATTTCTTAGCAGGCTGATCTGCCGTTCTATTAATGAGACAGCAACACCCGACTCATGGGGTATTTTCATATCTGCCAGTAATAATGAATTTTCAATAAAAAAATCGGGGTGGCTAATCAGGTAATCAATAACCTGTTGTTCATCAACAACAGGGCTTAGTGATTTTTTTTGCGCTTGAGATGTCACAGATCTATTTGTCCTTCAAAAACATGGGTTGCTGAACCCGTCATATACAGTGGATTATCTCCACCCTGCCAGCGTATAACAAGCTCACCACCAGGTAAACTAACTTTAACGGTTTCGCCTAACCAGCCCTGTATTTGCCCTGCCACTACTGCAGCGCAAGCACCCGTACCACAGGCCAGAGTTTCACCAGCTCCCCGTTCATACACTCTTAGATTAATAGCATCTTTTGCAACTATTTGCATAAAGCCAACATTAACTCGCTGTGAAAAACGCGGATTTGACTCGATTAAAGCACCTATTTTTTCTACTGGCGCTGTCTTTACATCATCAACTCGCAATACCGCATGAGGATTGCCCATAGATATTGCGGCGATAGAATAAACCTCACCCTGCACGTTCAGTGGATAAGATTTAGCCTGAATATCTGCATCAAATGGCAGGCTCGCTGGCCGTAAATCAGGCACGCCCATATTAACGCAAACCTGACCATTATCTTCCAGATCAAGCACAATAAGACCCGATGCGGTTTCTACAGGAATGCTGCTGTTTTGAGTTAAGCCCTTATCCACGACAAAACGCGCAAAGCAACGCGCACCATTGCCACACTGCTCAACTTCTCCACCATCTGCGTTATATATGCGATAACGAAACTCTGCCGCTGACGACCGCGGCTTTTCAACCAGTAATAATTGATCGCAGCCCACGCCAAAACGCCGATCCGCAATAAAACGTACCTGCTCTGTTGTTAGCTCGATATGCTGATTTATGGCATCAAATACAACGAAGTCATTGCCTAAACCATGCATTTTAGTGAAATTTAATAACATTATTAAGCTAGCAGGCTTTCGCCTTCAATAAGCTGCTCCAGACTTTCTCTTTTACGAATAACATGCGCACGCGCACCATCCACCATAATTTCTACGGGTCTGGAGCGGGTGTTGTAATTTGAACTCATAGTAAAGCCATAAGCACCTGATGACCTTACCGCCAGCACATCACCCTGCTGTAAATTCAGCTCACGGTCTTTACCCAGAAAATCACCAGTTTCACACACAGGCCCAACCAGATCATATATTTGAGCCTCGCCCGCTCTGGGCTGCAAAGGCACTATATCCTGCCATGCACCGTATAGAGCAGGGCGCATTAAATCATTCATTGCCGCATCTATTATGGCAAAATTTTTATGTTCACTGTGCTTAAGATACAGCACTTCAGTTAGCAAAATACCAGCATTGCCTACTATGGCTCGACCAGGTTCTATAAGAATTTCCAGATTATGCTCTGATAGCTGCCCTGTAATCGCTTTTACCTGTTCAGCAGGTGTCGGCGGTGTTTCATCTTTATATTGAATACCTAAACCACCACCCAAATCCAGATGGTGCAGCTGAATATTTTTAGCCGCCAGCCGATCAACCAGCTCCAGCACTCTTTGCAGCGCATCGACAAAGGGCTCTACCTGCGTTAGCTGTGAACCAATATGGCAATCTATACCTTCGATACGAATATTATCCATGGCAGCGGCTTTTTCATACACGGCCACAGCCTGCTCATGGGCAATACCAAATTTATTATCTTTTAAACCTGTGGAGATATAAGGGTGTGTTTTTGCATCCACATCAGGATTAACGCGCAGAGATACAGGAGCAAGCACAGCTAATTCTGCTGCCACCTGATTAAGCACTTCAAGCTCATTTTCAGATTCCACATTAAAACAGCGAATACCCACTTCAAGGGCGCGACGCATTTCATCTCGGCGCTTACCCACACCCGAAAAAACTATTTTGGCCGCATCACCACCCGCTTTAAGCACTCGCTCAAGCTCACCAACAGAAACAATATCAAAACCTGAACCCAGACGAGCCAGCACATTAAGCACCGCCAGACTCGAATTGGCTTTTACCGCATAACACACAAGATGCGGCTGCTCACCCAGTGCATCATCAAATGCTTTCCAGTGCCGCTCTAAAGTGGCGCGTGAATAAATATAGGCAGGCGTACCGTATTCTTTGGCCAGTTCAAGCAGATCTACATCTTCGGCAAATAGCCGGTTATTTTTATATTTGAAATAATCCATAACTTTATAAGTATTAAGCACAAAAGCTCATTAAGAGACCTTTGCATGAAATAAAATTAATTCAGGTTTAATAACATATCGCGGCTAAAACCGCTCCTACATTATTTTCTGGCCTGATTTACCTGTTCATCGGGTAAATATAAAGCGCCCGTTTTACCACAGCCAGATAACATACTCGAAACTGACAAAGCCGCAACCATCAGTAAAAACAGCCAATTTGCCCAACAGAATTTCATTTGTCATCCCACTCTTTTAAGAAAGTGTATTATCCTATGTTATGCGATTAAAAAGCAGCATTTTTCTTTGGGTTTCTCTTGCCACCATCATACCCCTCACCGCTTTGATTCTTGGAATCACAGCCTACAGTGAGCGCCTTCATAGAAAAGATGTTGATCATGAAATTAAAAACAGCATGGCAAATATCGCATCGAAGATGGATTTTCGAATAAATTATGAACGAAAAGTTATTATTTCGCTGGCCACATCACCCGCCATGAAACATTTTTTCCCTGTACTTAAAACCGCTGCCGAAGGTGATTTGCACGCTGATTATTTTGAGGAAGTGGATAAAATTAATGAATTTCTTGCCGGTTTTCAACACTCAGTTCCTGGACTAGATACTGTCCGTGTACTGGATATTGATGGCAACACACTGGTTAAAGTCCGTTTTGGTAAACATTTGCCTGCTCTGTTTGAAAGCATGGAAGATATTCCTTTTGCAGAAGAAGAACTGGTCAATGAAAAATTTCTTAGCTGGATGCTTAAGCTAAAACCTAACAAGCTGGTTTATGGACAACTGCCCTTAAGTCAACGAGACCTTCAACAGGGGCAGGAATTATCCATGCTAAATTCCATTGTACCTTTATCTGATGAAAAAAATAATATCATTGGTTTTTTAACAGCTCGTGCCATTGGTGACCAGCTAGACCATATTCTTAAAACTTTGCCTCGCACACATAATCTACGCATTAATATTGCTGAACTTAACCCAGGCAATAGTCTTCGTCATGGCATGCTACTTTACAGTGATGACAAACGCATTTTATTTAACCAGCTTCATGAGCCTGATTTAAAACTTCATAAAATTATTGATGAAGATTTCTGGCAACAATTACAGAAAAAACGTTACGGAACTTATTTTAATAGCAGCGATTCACAGCGTTATTATTATCAGGAATATTACCCTTACTCTAATCAACTAGTAAGCTGGATGCTGATTGTGCAACTGGATGGCAATGAACTTTCTGCACCCTTTAATAATATTCGCATTGGCCTGTTCTTTTTTGCCGCCGTTGCATTAATGATTAGTTTAATACTGGCCAACCTGGGCGCTATTCACATTGCAGAACCCATAATTAATTTTTCTCAGGCACTAAAAAATTATGCCGATGGAAAAACAAAATTAAATACACAGGCAGTAACTGGCCCCGAAGAACTAAAACAACTTGATCAATCTTTTCATTATCTTGTTGACACACTTGAAACAGCACAGGATGAAAGAGACCACGCCCAAAATATGATGCTACAAAAAGCAAAGCTGGCCAGCATAGGAGAAATGGCCGCAGGTATTGGCCATGAAATAAATAATCCATTAAATAATATTTTATCTTTTACAAAACTTATTGAGCGCAATCTGCCCGACAACAATAAAGAATTAAAAGAAGACCTTAAAGGTTTACGCAATGAAGCATTACGTGCGGGGCATATTGTTAAAGGCATTCTTAATTTTGCCCGCCAGGTGCCACCAGAATATACTCAGTTTAATATTAAAGATCTTATCAATGACACTTTACTACTTGTTGAATCTGAAGCGCATACACGCCACATAAAAACACAGCTAAGTGATCTGTTTAACTCAACAATAGAAGGTGATCGCCAACAACTACAGCAAGTGCTGGTTAATTTATTAATGAATGCCATTCATGCCAGCCCCGAAGGGAGCGTTATTAATATTTTGTGTGAAAAAATAACAGCAGAGCAAATAAAAATTACGGTGTCTGATCAGGGCAAAGGCATTAGCAGTAATAATGCCGATAAAATTTTTGATCCATTTTTTACTACAAAAACCGTAGGCGAGGGCAGCGGACTCGGTTTATCAATTAGTCTTGGCATCGTACAATACCACCACGGCCAGTTAAATCTTGAAAACAATAATTCAGGTGGTGTTGATGCCTCCATTATTTTACCTATAAAAAAACCAGACAATGACAAATAACTTACGCGTTCATTTTATTGATGATGACCCAACAGCAGGCGACCTGTTTCGTCGTTTTGCACGAAATAAAGATTATGACATCTGTATTTTTAGAGACCCCTTAGAAGCACTGGACGATATTAAAAACAATGGCAGCCAGCTGGTAATTACAGATCTCAGCATGCCAAAAATGTCTGGTCTTAATTTACTGGAAACTATACGCCAAACTGATATTGAGTTACCCGTTATTATGATTACCGGGTTTTCAACCGAAGAGAATGCTATTAAAGCTTTGCGTCTGGGTGCGGCTGATTTTATTAAAAAACCATTTGATATGGATGACTTATTAGTTCAGATCGATGACATGCTAAATCAGGCTGAGTCTCGTAAACTGGAAAAAAGTAAGCGCCCACGTATGCAGGATCAACAGAACCAGTTTGGCATGATTGGCGATTCTGAACCAATTAAAAAAATATTTAAAATTATTGATAAAATTTCAGACATTCGATGCAATGTAATTATTGAAGGCGCATCAGGTACAGGCAAAGAACTGGTTGCTCATGCCATTCATAATCACAGTATTTTTGCCGACCAACCTTTTATTGTTATCGATTGTGGCTCACTGACAGACACTTTATTGGAAAGCGAATTATTTGGCCATGAAAAGGGCGCATTTACCGGCGCACATCAAAACAAATCTGGCTTAATGGAAGTTGCATCTGGTGGCACTATTTTTCTGGATGAAATTTGCAATATTTCAGATGCTATGCAAATGAAATTAATGCGTGCAGTACAGGCCCAGCAAATTACTCGTGTCGGCGGAATTCAACCCATTGATATAGATGTTAGATTTGTAGTCGCCACCAATAAAAATATTGAGGAAATGATTGAGGCAGGGCAATTCAGACACGACCTTTATCATCGTCTTAATGTTATTTCAATTACCATGCCTTCTCTGCGCGAACGAAAAGATGATATTGAGTTACTTATCAATCATTTTGTAAAAGAATTTGCTCAACGCTATAAACGCGATGTTAAAGGCTTTGATAAAGATTCGATACAAAGGCTTAAAAATTACAGCTGGCCTGGAAACATACGCGAACTTAGAAATATGGTTGAACGCACAATTGCACTTGCAGACTCGCCCATTTTACATTCTGATCAGGATATTATGAATGCAGGAACGGAGGAGGGCATAGATGCCGATGCACCCACTTTAGAGGTTCTTGAAAAACGTTACATTATGAAAATTTTAGATCATTGTAATGGCAGTAAAGAACAAACCGCAGAAATACTGGGTATTAACAAGTCTACTTTATGGCGTAAACTACAAAGCTGGCAGAAATAATTATAAAAATACACTTCACCACAGAGACACAAAGAACACAGAGAAAATCTTTAAAAAAATTGTAGGAG
>CAZFUY010000103.1:0-10223 GCA_964522445.1 uncultured Thiotrichaceae bacterium
GACTAGCTGACTTTTCATGGTGTGGGTAGTGTTTACATAAGAAAGATCAAGATAATTTACAAGCTCACCATTATCGAAGTAGGCACCTGGCACATCGTAAGTATAAGTATGTGTCCAGAGACCATGTATTTCGCTGCAGGTGCTGTCTGTTAGGTATGCGCCAGTTTCTTCGATGTAGTTAGTTGGCGTAAAAGTCACTGTTTTCTTTGCGTACTCGCCGGGGATGGTGTTGATTTCAAGACAGTCTCCTTCCCAGCTACCTATAATTGCTTGCTGTGCTATAGGAGCAGCATCTGGTGTTATAAACACAACGTAAACATCGTCACTGGCAAAGGCATTTCCGGTATTCACCACTGCGAGATATTTGCCATTATTAAATCCGGTAACAAAGCCGAATGTGCCATTCACATCATTGTTGATAATAAATTCCGAACCGATAGGCGATCCAGAGGTATTGAAGTAATGTCCCTTGATACTGTCCAGGAGTAATGTTCCTGCTGCTGCTTCTGTCCAGACTATCAGATAGTTAGCGCCATTAAAGATAGGATGCGGAAAGTAATGGCTTGGCGTAGTGTTGCTTATGGTGATTGTTGATCCTGTTGGCGTACCTGCGGTTGTTACCAGTTGTCCGTATACATCCCATTTGCATCCACTTAAAGGACAGTCGCCCGGAAAGGTCGTTTCCTCTGAAAATGTTACAAGGTAATTTGTGCCATCAAAGGCTATACCAATAGGGTTGTCGCGGGGCAATGTCCCTGCATTTATGAGGAAGTTGTTGCCTGAAAGAGAACCAGCAGTAACAGCGGTAGACCTGGTTATAAGCTGACCATAGATGTCCATTTCATAACAACACACAGTCTGGTTCCGAGCGTCAGACCATGCAATAAGGATATTTGTTCCATCAAAGGCTGCGACAGGGAATCTTTGACCATATACTGTAGTAGCTATATCTATCGGTGAACCGAGCAATTGACCGGCTGTAGTAACGAATTGCCCATAGACATCAGAGCCAGACGAACCAGTACCCCTATTATCCCATGCAACAAAGTAGCTGTTCCCATCAAACAATAAATTGAGATCTTGTAGATTTGTTCCTGAACCAATAGTAAATATAGAGCCTACCATTCCACCTGTCTTGCTTATAATCTGACCATAAATACGAGTTGAATCTGTTGCATCCTCCCCCCATACCAGGAGATAGTTAGTGCCATCGAAGGCAACTACCGGCACACCTCCACAGTTCTGTTGAGGTTGAGGCGAACATGTCATTCCGAGAGATATACGCTGTCCTACCAAAGCGCCTGATTGCGATACAATTTGGGCTGAGATGCCCTGGGCGGAATATGAATCCCCTCGAATACCGATAAGCCAATTCGTGCCATCAAATGCAGCACTTGTGCTCACTTCAGGGGTTAGGGGCATACCTATTGGGAACATACTTCCAACCGTGCCCAGTAATGTTAAATCAATTTCCCAGGAATAAGTGGCCGGTGTGAGGTCTGTATTACCCGCAGCATCTGTTGCCCGTATGCTGAAGGTATGATCACCCTCTAACAAGCCTGCATAAGCTTTAGGACTTATACAGTCTGCATAGGCTTCGCTATCAATTGAACATTGGAACGTTGATCCCGCCTCTGTTGAGGTGAAGGTAAAACTAGTGCTAACCGAATTGGTCGGATTAGCCGGGCCATCCGTTATGCTGGTATCCGGTGGTGTGATATCAATTTCCCAGTTGTATTCCGATGATGTGGCATCAGTATTGCCGGCCATATCAGTTGCTCGCACGCTGAAGGTGCGATTACCTTCCACCAAACCGTTATAGTTTTTGGGGCTGGCACAATCTGCATACACGCCGCCACCTAGAGAACACTGGAAGGTGGACCCTGCTTCAGAAGTAAATACAAAACTGGCGCTGGTTGAATTGGTCAGATTGGTTGGACCCGTGGAAATGCTGGTATTAGGTGGTGTTATGTCGACTTCCCAGTTATGGATCGCCGGCGTGGAATCTGTATTGTCATCTACATCAGTCGCACGTACCTCAAAAGTATGATTACCTTCTATCAAACCTGTATATGTTTCTGGACTGCTGCAATCAGCATAGCTACTGCTATCAATAGCGCACTGGAACGTGGAACCAGCTGTTGTGGAAACAAATTCAAAACTGGCACTGGTTGAATTTGTCAGGTTACCAGGATCACTGGAAATACTGGTGTTGAGAGACGATTTATCTGTATCATGATCTTTATCATCCTCCCCGGCATCCTTGCCGCCACCACAGGCACTTAGTGAAGCCAGCATCAAAATTAATATAAGGTAGTTGATTGTATTATTGAGACGGAATGACCTGCTGTTTTTCATTTTCTACTCCCTTAAAATTGTGCATTTATATCAAATCTACGAAGTGATGGAGCCATCTTCATATTTCTACATATTTATCTTGTTTGGTGGGGGAACTGATATTAGTAATTTTTATTTATTATTTTATGAGAAACCTGAACAAGTATTTATTTTTTAAGTTTTAATCCTATATCAGGAGTTAATTGTATGAAAAACAACAATATTTATTCAGGCATACAAATTAGGCTTTCACTTTAGCCATCATTAAATTCATCAGACCACACACTTTTCCTGTTATTTTCTTATAGCTTCTTTGCCAAAACAAAAATTACCCCTTAACATGCGGGATCATGCTAACAACCTTAGTGTTTATGAGGAATAACCCAAACGGGTTAAATTAATGAGCAAATCCAGGGACGGCTCTATGTCGACAGATGATAGAAGACAATCCGAGGTGGAAAATATTGATTCTGAACTTATCGGAATTGTTTATGAAGTGGCGTTTGATCCAAACTTCTGGCCTGACTTACTGGAAGGTATCTCAAATCTGTTCAATCACAAACAGTCCAGCCACTTTCAATCTACAACAATTTCAGACGATGAATTTGAGCAGATCCAGATCTTTTCAGATCAACTGATTGAAGGGGAAACACAGCGACTTGCAACACTACTGCCTCATTTGTACCGGGCCCTTAAACTCAAACGGGAATACAATGATACTGACCATTCACTTGGCCAGGCACGAGCAATTATTGATCAGTTCCCATTTGGTGTTCTTCTGGTCAATGCTGAAGGAAAACTAATTTCAGCAAACCATCATGCCCTGAAAACTGTCGCTGATAACAACATGCTGTTTCTTGAAAATAGTATGCTTAGCTCCACAAACAAAAAACAGGAACAGCAACTAAAAGACCTTATTTATAAAGCAGCAAATACACAACTGAATGATGCAGGTGAAAATGTGTCATTGATTAAGATTGATGAAGATGGTGAGGGATCACCGGTTTCTCTACTGATCACACCAGACCCATACCCCAAAACCCACTATGATAAAAAAATTGAAAACTGCGCAATAATTTTTATCACTTCTGCTTCGATCAAACAAAAAATTGCAGAATCTCCTTTACAGACATTATTCAATCTTACACCGGCCGAAGCAAGATTAGCCGCCCTTTTAGCGAGTGGTATGAGTTTAAACCAGGCGGCAGAACAGACCTTCATTGCCAAAAACACGGCTAAGGTACAACTCAAATCAATATTTTCCAAAACAGGCGTAAATCGACAGGCAGAGCTTATTAAACTGATACTGACCAGCCCTGCTGTTTTCAACCCTTCGGTTAGCACACCTGAAGATTCTCGCCTGAAGAATGAAGCAAAAGCTAAATCACACATTAATCTGGAAGGACACCTCATATTAAAAGATGGCCGCCATCTCCAATATGCAGAATATGGAGACCCACAGGGCAAGCCAGTTATACATATGCATGGCATTCTTGGATGTCGTTATGAACGCTTACCCGATGATCAGTTGACCAGAAGGCTTGGGGTAAGACTTATCATACCAGACCGTCCTGGTTATGGACTTTCTGAACCAGCCCCCGGCCAGGGTTATCTTGATTTTGCTGATGACCTGTTAGAGCTTGTTGAGCATCTTGATATTCCAAAATTTTCAATCATGGGGCTTTCTGTTGGCGCAATATACGCAAGTGCCTTCGCTTACAAAACTCCGCAACGATTACATAACATTGCAATGATAAGTTCTACGCCACCATTTCGATCCTTTGCCGATTTTGAAGGTATTCCACCCAGCCTCAAACTACTTATTGCATTCTCAAAATATTTACCCACTGCAGCACAGATGATTACAGAAATAGCGATAAAAAATGCCTGTAAAAATCCGGAGAAATTTCTTGCTAATATTTCAGTTGCAAATTCTGATAGTGCAATTTTGAGCCATTCATTATTTAAAGAGCACTTTGAAGAATGTTTGCTAGCAGGAAGCAAAACCTGCCACTCTGGATTCGTTCACGATATATTGCTATCTGCCGAACCATGGCCATTTCCTGTTGAAGATATTCAGAAAAAAATTGACTTCTGGCATGGAACAGAAGATACACACTCACCCCTTAATCGAATCAAACCCGTTATTGAAGCTGTAGCAAATAAACATCTTCACAAAATAGAAGGGGGTGGCCATTTTTTAATCTACAATCACTGGCAAGAAATTCTGGATTCACTTATTCATTGAGATCTTTGCACGAAATGTTATCTCCATGCATAATTTCTCCCGCTAAAGCATGGAAAATGAGATTAAAGATATAATTTTACTTATGAATAAACTATCCACAAAACTATACAGTGCAGAAGCCACTCGAAAACTAGATCAAATAGCTATTCAAAATTACCATATCCCCGGCTATGAATTAATGACAAAAGCAGGAGAGGCTATTTTAAATTTGCTACAGGAAAAATACCCTTTAGCAAAGCGCATTCTGGTTTGTTGTGGTGCGGGAAATAATGCTGGTGATGGTTATGTGCTTGCTCGTCTGGCAAAAAAAGAAGGCTTTGATGTTGATGTTGTTAGTCTTATTGATCCTGAAAAATTAACAGGTGATGCACAGAAAGCTTATCAGGAATGGAAATCTTTAGGCTATCAATTAATGCCATTTGATATAGAGCTGCTGGACAAAGCTTATGTGGTTATTGATGCCCTGTTAGGTACAGGCCTGCAACGAGAAATTGAAGATGACTGGCTTTCGCTTATCAGTGCTTTAAATGAACATTCAGTGCCTGTTATTGCGGTGGATGTGCCCTCAGGTTTAAGCGCTGATACAGGTAGTGCTCTGGGTATTGCAGTAGAGGCTGATTTCACTTTAAGTTTTATTGCTTTAAAAAAAGGACTCTTTACTTATCAGGCTGCAGATTATTGTGGTGAGATCTTTTTTGATAATCTTGGTCTGCCTGAATCGATTTATCAACAGGTTGAAGCTGATGCTGTACTGCTAAAGCAGAATGAAATAAAGCGACACCTGAAACCTCGTCGACATGATTCTCATAAAAGCACATTTGGTCATGTGCTTGTTGTGGGTGGTGATTATGGCATGGCTGGCGCTGTTCGTATGGTGGCTGAATCTGCTCTGCGTGCGGGAGCAGGTATGGTCTCAGTTGTTACTCGAGCTGAGCATGTTTCTGCGCTGCTATCGGGGTGTCCAGAATTAATGGTTTATGGCATTGAAGATAGTGTTATTCCTGATGAACTTTTATTGCGAGCCAGTTGCATTATTATTGGTCCGGGTCTTGGTCAGAGTGACTGGGCAAATCATTTACTGGGTCAGGTTTTACAGTCTTATACACCTAAAGTGGTTGATGCCGATGCGCTAAATTTATTAAGTAAACAGGATGCACCGAGAGATGACTGGGTGTTAACACCACACCCTGGAGAAGCGGCGAGATTATTAGAAAGTCATACTCAGGATATTCAGAAAAATAGATTTTTAAGCGCAGGTTTACTGCAACATACTTATGGCGGCGTGGCAGTACTTAAAGGTGCAGGTTCGCTGATTAAGAGTAAGGATAAACTGGCTGTTTGTCGCTATGGCAATCCCGGTATGGCAACAGCGGGAATGGGGGATGTGCTAACAGGCATTATTGCGGCACTTATTGCTCAGGGCCTGGATTTAAAAACAGCGGCTGAAATGGCTGTGCTGATTCATGCGAAAGCAGGGGATTTAGTGGCTACAGAAGGTGAAAGGGGATTGCTTGCAACGGATCTTTTTGTTGAAATACGTCGGCTTGTAAATCCCGGAACTAAAAAGTGACATCTCTAAAAATCTTCCTTAAAGATGAAATATCCCAACAGGCTTTAGCTGTCGAGTTTGCTCACAATAGTTCACCGGGTACTGTTATTTTTTTACAGGGTGATTTAGGTACAGGCAAAACGACCTTTGTCAGAGGTTTTCTTCGTGCGCTGGGCTATGAAGGTATAGTTAAAAGCCCGACCTATACTCTGGTTGAACCGTATATTATTGATAATAAAAGAATTTATCATTTTGACCTGTATCGATTAGGCGTACCTGATGAGCTGGAGTATGCAGGTGGCAGAGATTATTTTGATAATGAATCGATCTGCCTGGTGGAGTGGCCAGAGAAAGCCTCAGGTTTTCTTCCTGAAGCAGATGTGAGCTGTTATTTAAGCTATCAAAATGAAGGTCGAAGTCTTGAAATAACAACAAATACCGATAAAGGAAAAGCTATTTTAGAGGCTATATCTTATTAATTACTATAGGAAAGTTGTGTATCTATATAAAAACATTGAAAAAAACACTTTTAAAAACTTGCTTTTTCTGAAAAAATGACCAAAATGTAGTTATGTACAGGAAGTACGGTATTTCGCGAAAGGCAGGAAGCCGGTAGCGAAGATGTACAGGATGTATGACATTTCACAACAAGCATGATGCCAGTAGTAAAAATCGGTGTTTTCAGGGTGCAGCATGGAAAATGATCGTCGAAAATTTATATCGCAACTAGCAGGGCTTGGTGGTCTGGTAGCTGCGCCACTCGTATCAAATGCAGCATCTTCTGGTGTTCGTGTTAATAATATCCGCTTATCAAAAAATAATGGTCAGACCCGACTGGTTTTTGATTTAGATGGCGCGGTAGATCATAAGTTATTCAGCTTGCACAAACCTGAGCGAGTCGTCATCGACCTGAAAAAAACTCAGCTAGTTAACTCGGGTTTAATTGAAGAACTGCATAATAATATTTTAAATGGCCTTCGTTTTGGTATCCGCAATGGTCACGATTTACGCGTAGTACTGGATCTTAAATCAAAATCAAAACCACGTAGTTTCTTATTAAAACCTTCAGCGGATCAGGGGTATCGACTGGTTATTGATTTAAATGACCCTCAGGTAAAACAGCAGAAAAAAGAAACTAAGTTGCGTGAAGTGATTGTTGCTATCGATGCAGGGCATGGTGGTAAAGATCCCGGTGCAACAGGTCGAAATGGTACTCATGAAAAAGATGTTACCCTGGCGATAGCGCGCAAACTGAAAAAATTAATTGATAAACAGCCCGGCATGAAAGCGGCGATGATTCGAGATACAGACCGCTTTATGAGGCTGCGTGAACGAATTAAAAAGGCGCATAAAGTTAAAGCAGATTTAATGATTTCACTTCATGCTGATTCATTCCCGGATAAACGTGCCCGTGGTGCATCGGTGTATGCATTATCTGTTGATGGTGCAACATCAGAATCTGCACGCTTATTGGCAGAAAAAGAAAACAAAGTGGATATGCTATTTGGCAATGTTAATCTGGATGACAAAGATGAAATGGTCAAACAGGTTCTGCTGGATTTATCGCTAACAGGCACGATTCAGTCTAGCCTGGATATTGGTGATGAAGTATTGCATGAGCTAAATAAAGTGGGTCGAGTGCATAAGAAAAAAGTGCAGCAGGCAGGTTTTGCGGTATTGAAAGCACCTAATATCCCCGCCATTCTTTTAGAAACGGCATTTATATCAAATCCAAAAGAAGAACGTAATTTACGCACACCTTCGCATCAATTAAAAATGGCAAAAGCTATTCTTCGGGGAGCAAATGACTACTTTGCGCGTAATGCACCCCCCGGTACCTGGTTATCTCAAAATGGTAAAAATTACATTATTAAGCGAGGCGATACACTGGCGCTGATTTCACAACGCTTTAAGACGCCAGTAAATCATATTAAAAGTCGTAACTCATTACACAGTGATCAATTAAAAGTAGGGCAGACAATTATTATTCCAGTGGGCTGATAAAATAAATAATTATAAAAAAGTAGTACTTTTGAACCCGCCCTGTGCGGGTTTTTTATGTGCTATCAAATACTATAAGTGCCTGCTGCTTATACTCTGAAGCTGGCCTTAAGATCAAGTTCTGTTCCCAGGCATGACCAATCAAACGATTGTTTCGCTTATAACTAAAAACTGTTATTTAGGATCTAAAGTAAAATCTTGTTACAATTCGCTAAATTTTTCAGTTAGTTAAATCCATGCAAAAACGTATTCATCAAATGCCTAATCAACTAATCAACCAGATTGCTGCGGGTGAGGTTGTTGAGCGGCCAGCTTCTGTGGTTAAAGAGTTGCTGGAAAATAGTCTGGATGCGGGTGCTCAAAGAATTGATATTGATATTGAAAAAGGTGGCATTAAAAATATTCGTATTCGTGATGATGGCCATGGTATTCATAAAGAAGATTTAGCTTTGGCTCTGTCTCGCCATGCCACCAGCAAGATTAGAAATCTTGATGATTTAGAGCGTGTGCAAAGCCTTGGTTTTAGAGGAGAGGCTTTACCCAGTATTGCTTCTGTTAGTCGTCTGAGTCTAACTTCCAGACAGCAGGAGTGCGATGAAAGCTGGTGTGTGCAGGGGCGAGATGAGCAGTCTGCTGAGTTAAAACCAGCACCCCATGCTATTGGTACAACTGTTGAAATTCGTGATCTTTTTTACAATGTACCAGCACGGCGAAAATTTCTTAAAACTGAAAAAACTGAATTTAACCATCTTGAAGATGTTGTTAAACGTATTGCTTTAAGTAGCTTTGATATTGATATCAAACTCAGCCATAACCAGCGTGTTATTAAGCAAATGCGAGCAGCTCATGACCGAACCAGCATGGAAAAACGTATTGCTGAAATCTGTGGCAGTGCGTTTATTGAGCAGGCTGTGTATATGGAATTTGAAGCTGCGGGTCTGAAATTACATGGCTGGATTGCGCAGCCTGCATTCTCACGATCTCAGGCGGATATGCAGTACTTTTTTGTAAATGGACGCATGATTAAAGACAAGCTGGTGACTCATGCTGTGCGTCAGGCTTATCAGGATGTGCTTTATCATGGCCGTCATCCGGCCTATGTGCTGTATCTGGAATTAGATCCTGTTCTGGTGGATGTTAATGCGCATCCCACCAAGCATGAAGTGCGTTTTAGAGAAGGTCGGCTGGTACATGATTTTCTATTTCGCGCGATCCATAATGCGCTGGCAGATGTGCGTCCAGGTAATCAAATAGATCAGGTAACTGAATCAGCGGCTCATATTCAGCAGCAGTCAGCTATGCCGCTTTATGGTCAAAGTTCAGGTATGGGTTATGGCTCAGCTGGTCGGCAAAGCAATATGGCGCTGAAAGTTGAAGAACAAATTCAGGCTTATTCAAATTTATCAAACAATGCCTTTGTGCCATCGGATGAAGATGTTGAAGATATTCCTCCGCTGGGGTATGCGATGGCACAGTTAAAAGGTGTGTTTATTCTGTCGCAAACAGCACGAGGCATGGTTGTGGTTGATATGCATGCGGCTCATGAACGCATTACTTATGAGCGGCTCAAAAAATCCCTGGATGAAGGCGGCATAGCTTCACAGCCTTTACTGGTGCCTATCTCTATTTCAGTGAGTGAGAAAGAAGCGGATCTGGCTGAGAGCAATAAAAGCATATTTACTGAGCTGGGATTTGAGCTGGATCGTTCCTCCCCTGAGTCTATGCGTATTAGACAAATCCCTGTTATTCTGGCAAAAGGTGATGCAGAAGTACTGGTAAAAGATGTGTTATCTGATCTGGTAACCTATGGAAATAGTGAGCGCATACGACAGGCAATAAATGAAGTGTTAGGCACTATGGCGTGTCATGGCTCGGTGAGAGCTAATCGGAAATTAACTATCCCTGAAATGAATGCACTGCTTCGAGACATGGAAAATACACAGCGTAGTGGCCAGTGTAATCATGGTCGCCCAACCTGGGTGGAATTTAGCATGGACGAAATGGATAAATGGTTTATGCGGGGAAAATAGATAAGTCATTAGTCATTAGTCATTAGTCATTAGTCATTAGTCATTAGTCATTAGTCAT
>CAZFUY010000104.1:0-9866 GCA_964522445.1 uncultured Thiotrichaceae bacterium
ACCATACTCATGTGATTTAAGCGCTTCAATTGTGACATCAGCCACTTCTTTGGCACTCATTTCAGGTTTCTCATCATAGGTTGAAACATTAGGTGAAGGAATTACAACACGGTCTTCACCGGCCCATTTTTCTTCACGGCCACCGTTAAAAAAGAAAGTGACATGGGCATATTTTTCTGTTTCTGCACAATGATATTGCTTATAACCTGCTCGACTAACAACCGATGCCAGCGTTGAGTGAGGTCTTTCTGGCGCAAAGGCTATAGGTAATAAAAACTGAGGATCATATTCGGTTAAACAGGTTACGGTTACGGGCGCATGACCATCGGTATTGAATTTATCAAAGTTTTGCTGGCTTAGAGCAGCGGACAATTGTCTCGGCCTGTCATTTCTGAAATTAAAGAAAATGACATTGTCGCCTTCTTCTACACGCTCTGCTTCAGGCAGAATGCAGGGCTTTATAAATTCATCTGTTTGATCATTGGCATAGGACGATTCAATAGCATAATGGGCTGTATCATGAAGCTCTCCCTTATGTTCAACCATGGCGCGCCAGGCAACTTCTGTTCTATCCCAGCGATTATCACGGTCCATTGCATAATAACGACCACAGATAGTGGCAATGCCACCACCGGCTTCTTTCAAAGCAGATTCCAGTTTATCCAGATAACCTATTGCGGCCATGGGTGCTGTATCACGACCATCGGTAATCATGTGCACCAAAGGCTTGATTTTCTTATCTGCACACATTTCAATGAGTGCCAATAAATGATTAATATGGCTGTGAACACCACCATCTGAAACAAGCCCTAACAAATGCATTGGGCGCTCTTTTTGTGCAGCCTCATCCATAGCAGCAACTAAAGCCGCATTATCAAAAAACTGACTACTTTTTATAGCGTCATCAATACGCACCAGATCCTGGCGCATAATAGTGCCACTACCCAGGGTTAAATGACCCACTTCAGAATTACCCATTTGACCCACTGGCAAGCCAACAGCCAGACCAGATGCATCTAAAGTGGTGTGTGTGTTTTTGGAAAAATACTCATCTAATCGAGGCGTATTTGCCTCGACAACGGCATTATTTATACGGCTTGGATTAACTCCAAATCCGTCAAGAATAATTAACAATGATGGGCGGCGGGGAACGCTGCGTGGTTCAGCCATTTTATTAAGCCTAATGTCTCTATAATTCGTCTATTTTTTCGGGCGTAATTCTACACTAAATAAGCTGAGTATGTAGAGGGAATTGCAGGTTTACATATTTTTGAGACGGGTATCAACCTGTGACTTACAGTATTGGTCCATTTTTCTCTTCCTGCTCAATACTATCCAGCTCTGAGTCCATTTCATCATCAGATAAAGGCTCATAATCATCTTCCTGTTGATCTTTCTTTTTATTAACGATGCGTGCTGCCAGAAGCCCTATTTCAAATAAAATCCACATGGGTATGGCTAATAAGGACTGGGAAATAATATCTGGTGGCGTTAACAACATGCCAATAACAAATACACCGACAATAATGTAGGGACGTTTTTCAGATAGTTTTTCTACTGTGGTTGCACCGACCTGTACTAACAAAAACGTAGCTACTGGCATTTCAAAAGCAATACCAAAGGCAAAAAATATTGCCAGTATAAAATCCAGATACTGACCAATATCGGTCATTACAGCCACGCCCTCTGGCGCAATTAAAATAAAGAAATTAAATAGCAGGGGAAATACCACGAAATACGCAAAGGCTATGCCGCAGTAAAATAAAACCACACTTGAAAATACCAGTGGAGCAACCAGACCCTTTTCATGTTTATATAAACCGGGCGCAATAAAAGACCACATCTGATACAACAGATAAGGCAAGGAAATTAAAACCGAAAGCATTAGCACCAGTTTAAACGGCACAAGAAAAGGCGCGGTTACACCCGTGGCAATCATCGACGTGCCTTCTGGCATCAGGCTAATTAAAGGCTGTGCAAAATAGGAAAAAATTTCTTCAGAAAAAGAAAACAATGCAAGAAACATAACAAGCACAGCAACAACCATGCGTAATAAACGATCACGCAATTCAAGCAGGTGACTTACAAAACCCTGCTCCTGATTCTGCCCTGATTGTTCAGTCATTCAGATTTTTCCGCAGCATCAATCTGCTCTGGTTTATTTTTTGATTTGTCTGCTGATTTTGATGATGGCGTATTTTTTATTTCTTCGCTGTCATCTTCTTCGATAATTTCATATTGTGGTTCATGATGAACCACAGGATCTTTTTCATCATCTAAAACATTTGTGTAGTTTTCATTTATCTCATTCTGTGAAACATCTATCTTACTTTGTAATTCTTTTAACTGAACTTCCTGATTGTGCAGCAAGCGTTTTAATTCACTCGCATCAAACTCACTTGCCACTTCCTGTTTAACGCCTTCGATATAGCGCCGACCTTTACCCACCCAGTAACCCACTGTTTTAGCAGCTTTTGGTAATCGCTCTGGCCCAAGAACAACAAGCGCCAGAACACCGATGAGTAGAATTTCCCAAAAGCCAATATCAAACATAAATAAATTTAAACTTTAGATTAAGAATTTTCTTTTTCTTTCGACGTAACTTTAGCATCGATGACATTATCTGTTTTCTTTTCCAATGATTCATCGGCATCTTTCTCGCCTGTTTTAACTGCTTTTTTAAAACTGTTAATAGCAGAGCCTAAGTCACCACCCATATTGCGCAATTTTTTTGTTCCAAATAATAAAATAACAATACCTAGAACAATTACTAATTGCCAAATGCTAATACCCATCATATTTTATCCTCGATACTCAGTAAGCTAAAAGTTTTTCTGTCATTCCCATATACTTATAATGGAAATCTGCATCATAAAGATCACCGAAATGACAAATAAATACGAAGCCGTCTCTCAACTTGTTAATATTAAAATTAATCCTGTCTTGACGCTTTCTCTTCTATTCCAGAAAGACCAAAACGTCTATCCAGTTCATTTAAAACATCATCAGGCTTTAAATCTTGCTGCGCCAGTAATACCATTGTGTGAAACCATAGATCAGCTGTTTCATAAATAATTTTTTCTTTCACTCCATCTTTGGCTGCCATTACTGTTTCTGTGGCTTCTTCACCAATCTTTTTCAGAATGCTATCCAGTCCTTTAGAGTATAATTTAGCAACATAAGATGATTCAGGGTCGGCCTGTTTGCGTTCTTCCAGAACCTCCGCTAAACGTGAAAGCACATCACTCATTTATAAATATCCTTTGGGTCTTTGATAACAGGATCAACTGCCTGCCAGCTACCTTCTTTAAATTCTTTATAAAAACAACTTTCTCTACCTGTATGACAGGCGATACCATCCGTTTGCTCAATATTTATTAATAACACATCGTTATCGCAGTCCAGCCTTAATGATTTTACTTTTTGTGTATGACCCGACTCTTCACCCTTGTGCCACAGTTTTTTACGTGAACGCGAATAATAAACCGCTTCGCCTTTTTTCACCGTTAATGCCAGTGATTCACGATTCATCCAGGCAAACATAAGTATGCGGCCCGTTTTTGCATCCTGCGCAATAGCGGGCAACAAACCATCATCGGTCCATTTTATATCGTTTAGCCAGTTTTCACTCATTGGATTATTTTAACATAGGTAGGTTTTTGTGGGAGCATTTACAGTTTTAGCCACAAAACTTATTTCACTAAACCACTGGTCGCAGCTAAAGCTGCTCCTACAGTTTATAGGTGCTCTACAGACGAACTTCAATGCCTTTTGATGCCATAAATTCTTTGGCTTCATGAACCGTGTATTCTGCAAAATGAAAAATGCTGGCCGCCAGCACCGCATCAGCCTTGCCCTTAGTAACTCCATCAGCCAGATGCTGTAGATTACCAACACCTCCCGACGCTATGATAGGAATAGATACTGCATCACTGATCGCTTTGGTTAAATCCAGATCAAAACCTATTTTAGTGCCATCTCGATCCATGCTGGTTAGTAGTATTTCACCCGCGCCATAATCAGCCATTTTTATGGCCCACTCGATGGCATCTAAACCTGTGGGTTTGCGCCCACCGTGGGTGAATATCTCCCAACGATCAGGCTCACCTTCTTCGCTTACCTTTTTTGCATCTATGGCGACAACAATACACTGTGAGCCAACACGCTCGGTAGCTTCTTTCACCAGTTCAGGATTAAATACAGCCGCAGTATTAATGGCGACTTTATCTGCACCAGCATTTAGCATGCGTCGCACATCATCTACTTTTCGAATGCCGCCGCCGACTGTAAGCGGAATAAATACCTGCTCTGCTACCTGCTCTACTACATGCACTATTGTTTCACGATCATCTGAGCTGGCTGTGATATCAAGAAAGGTAATTTCATCTGCGCCCTCCAGATCATAGCGCTTTGCGACTTCTACTGGGTCACCCGCATCACGGATATCAACAAATTGAACGCCTTTAACCACTCGCCCATCTCTTACATCAAGACATGGGATAATTCGTTTTGCTAATGACATACTTTTCTGAAAACCTTTGCACAAATGCTTTTATGATTGCTTATCACACCAGGCTTGTGCTTCTGCAAAATTCAACGTGCCTTCATAAATAGCACGCCCTGTTATTGCACCCATAATGCCTTCATCTTCAACAGCTGTTAGCGCTTTAACATCATCAATATTGGTAATGCCGCCAGAGGCAACCACGGGAATATGTATCGCCTGAGCCAGCTTCACAGTCGCTTCGACATTAACACCCTGCATCATGCCATCTCGTGAGATATCAGTATAAATAATGGCTTCCACACCATCTTCTTCAAATCGCTGAGCCATATCAATAACATCATGACGTGAAACTTTTGACCAGCCTTCAGTCGCTACTTTGCCATCTTTAGCATCAAGACCAACAATAATGTGGCCGGGAAATCCCGCACATATTTCACTAATAAAATGCGGGTCGGTTACCGCTTTAGTACCAATAATAACGTAGCTCACACCAGCATCGAGATAGGCTTCGATTGTGACTTCATCACGAATACCACCACCCACCTGAATAGGCACATCAGGATAGGCTTCGGCTATTTTATGAACGACACCTGCATTTACAGGCTCACCCGCAAAAGCACCATTTAAATCAACAAGATGCAAGCGCCGACAACCTGCTTCAACCCATTTTCCAGCCATGGCAACCGGGTCATCAGAAAATACCGTGTTGTCGTCCATCATGCCCTGACGCAGGCGTACACATTGTCCATCTTTTAGGTCTATAGCGGGGATCAATAACATTTTTATTACCTTGATTTATTTATTGCTGCCCATCCCAGTGAGCAAAGTTTTTCAATAGCTGCAATCCATCTGCAGCGCTTTTTTCTGGATGAAATTGCACAGCAAAGACATTGCCTTTACCTATGCCTGATACAAATTTAATGCCGTATTGTGTAGTTGCTGTGACAATAGACTGATCTTCAGGATCCATATAATAACTGTGTACAAAATAAAATCGACTGCACTCATTTATGTTGTGCCACAGAGGGTGATCGCCTGAATGATGTACCTGATTCCAGCCCATATGTGGAATCTTTAATTTTTCGCCATTTTCCTGCATATTTTTGTCAAAAGCTCGAACCTCACCCGGGTATAGTCCAAGGCAATCAACGCCTTCATTTTCCTGACTATGGGATAACAAAACCTGCATTCCCATACAGATACCCAGAAAAGGTTTTTCTTTTGCTGCCCGTAATACCACCTGACTCAGATTGCGATCAGCTAATTCTTTCATGCAGTCTCGGGCTGCACCCTGGCCAGGAAATACTACCCGATCTGCATTCTGAATATCTTTGGCACTGGAAGTTACTATTACACTCTGACCTTCGGCCACATGCTCCATAGCTTTGGCAACCGAACGCAGATTACCCATACCATAATCAACAACAGCAATTGACACTTATAGTGCACCCTTTGTTGAAGGCAATATGCCCTGCATACGAGGATCTGCTTCTAGCGCCATGCGCACAGCTCGGCCAAATGCCTTAAATATAGTTTCGGCTATGTGGTGAGAGTTTTTGCCCCGAATACAGTCGATATGCAAAGTCACATTGGCATGATTCACAAACCCCTGAAAGAATTCAATAAACAGATCCACATCAAAATCACCAATACTGGCACGGGGAAAGCTGGCATGAAATTCAAGACCGGGGCGACCAGAAAAATCAATCACAACTCGTGATAAAGCCTCATCTAATGGCACATAAGCATGACCATAGCGGCAAATACCTTTTTTATCACCCACCGCCTGACTGAATGCCTGACCCAGAGTAATGCCAATATCTTCTACTGTGTGGTGCGCATCAATATGCAGATCACCTTTGGCCTGAATATCTAAATCGATCATGCCGTGACGTGCGACCTGATCCAGCATGTGGTCAAGAAAACCAACGCCAGTTGCAAAGTTTGACTTCCCCGTACCATCAAGATTGATTCGAACGTCTATCTGGGTTTCCAGGGTATCGCGCTTAACTTCCGCTGTACGTTCAGCAGCCATTAAATTCTCCGGCATTCTAATATCAGGAGGCATAGGATACACCGGAATGGCAAGGGATTTAAGAGATATATGAAAGATTTATCAGCTAAGACACTGAATTACATAAAATATTTTATAGGTCATAGAAGGGATATATAACCTGTATATCAGAGCAGGCTATTTTAAACTTAAAATAGGCTTTAAACTTACAGCTCTTTACATCTATTCGATAAATAAAATCTCCTGAGGGGGGGGTAGAGAGGGGAGATTAATTTCAAAGTCTCGCTCAATATTTTCAAAAAAGGCACTTGAAAATACCTGCCAGCTTTAGAACAAGCACTTTATTTATCGTTAAGACCCGCTATATATTATAGATTATTTGATAAATATCAACTCACAGGCAATAAATAACATAATATTTATCTATTTGAGCAGTTTTACAACCACCACTATACTTTTAACCAGAATGTTACCGGCCCATCATTAATCAGACCCACTTTCATATCCGCACCAAATATACCTGTTTCTACTCGCCCAAAATCCTGCCTCGCACTAGCCACTATAAAATCAAACCACTTTCTTCCCTCTTCTGGTATCGCAGCTGAACTAAAACTGGGGCGCATGCCTTTATTAGTGTCTGCTGCAAGCGTGAACTGAGGCACAAGCAGCAGCTCTCCACCAATGTCTCTTAAGCTGAGATTCATTTTTCCCTGGTCATCTTCAAAAACACGATAACCCAGAATTCGCTCAAGCAAACGTTTAGCCTGCTCTTGCCTATCATCTTTTTCAACACCAAAAAACACCAGCAAACCCTTATTTATTTTGCCAATTTCTTCATTATCAACAACCACATTTGCTGTTGAAACACGCTGCAATAAAGCAATCATTTTTCTCTCATTTATCAAATTAATGGCTAGACCTATTAATGACCCGCATATTTTGTAGGATTTTTCCTACAAAATATATCCAATTTTCCTTACGGAAACTAGCCAAAACCCCTGATAGCCATTTTTTTTAACTCAACCATAATACATACATGGACATAAGGACTTGGCTTTAAAAGGATATAAGGAAACACGGAAGTAGCTGGAACGGAACTCACATGGAAACGGAGTTAGGAAACACAGTATCAATACAGGAAGTATACAGGACACCAGGAAAAAGCTGCAACGCCAAAAAGCTCAATCACCAGGGCGATAGATGTTCAAAACCCCGACAGGATGTTGGGGTTTTTTATTGCCTGTTAAAAACGCTCTAACTTATTGAGAATTAGTTCTATATTATTTTTTAAATGTCTAATACTTACCTCAATTAAGCACTCATAAGCCAATGTTTTCATTAGTTTCTGCAGTTTTTTATTAGACAGATATTTTGAACTTTTTTGACCTAATACTTATCACCATATTAACGTATTATTTTTTAACCTTATCAAAAATATTACAGCAATTAAAAAAGCATATTGCTTACTATGTAAGCAAGTGAAATAGAAAATGATTGAATAGATACTTTGATAAGAAGATACTTAATAAATACAAAAATCAAGGGGAGTACTTATGAGCAAATCATCTTTAAATCTCGCCATAACTGAATCAGCATATCATGCTGTTTTAAATAAAATCTTTTCACAAAGTCTTACCGATCCTTTGCCAGCCCTGAACTACAATAAACAGATTAAAAAATATGAGGTCGGAGCCTACGACTCTACGGATGTGAAAAAGCTGAAGAAAGAATATGCACAAAAAAATCAACAACTAATATATCAAGTCGGACGCATTAATATATGCATAGAGAATGCCCATTTAATAAAACAGATTAACGGAAAAACACTTGATTATATTAGCGGTGAATTTCTTATCAATTAACCTCTACAAGACTGTAGTAAATTACTTATTAAATAAACAACTATAAATTGTGTAGTAGATTGTGAATTTGAACCTACTCAGATGGGGTATATTTTTAGATCTCAGGTGTAGTAGCTCAGATTTTATCTGACATTATGGGTTATCTGATTTCAATACAATCTGACAAAGACTAATTCTATAACTGCCATTCATAGGAATAGTGTTATTCCTGCCAGTGATTTTAACTTTGATCCAACCAGTAAATTTTGCACCTGCCCTTGTGGTGAGAGCATGTGGTTAAAAAATGAAGCCGTCGATAAACGAGGAAATTACAAAGTTTTTTTGAAGGCCGACTAACAAAATGCCGGCACTGTTCGATTAAACATCAATGCATGATAAACCCTGAATCCGCAGACTCTCGAAAAGGTCATGGCCGACAAGTCTTATTTATACTGGAAAAAAAAGAGCACCGAATCATACCGACTGGATGAAACACAGGGTGGACGTAGTAAAGGCAAGCTTATCTACAGCCATCAAAGTCTGTCATGGTACCCGTATTTGGAAACATTGGTTCAAATAAAGGACTCCGTCGATTTAGCCTAAGAGGTAAACAAAAAGTCCAGGGGCAATGGCAATTATTCTGCATGGTACACAACATTGAGAAGCTGATGAATTACGGTACAATGGTCGCATAGAGTGACATGGGCGGTATGCTGGACAATACTGGTAAGCCAGCCAATATTAATTATAAAAAATAAGACTGCGTATACATTAAACCAAGTTTTAAACTTAATGAAAACATTAAAAGAAAATAGAGATGTAGACTGTAGACAACTTATCTTTTTATTGGGTTTTTCTACAGGCTCGTTAGGGCAAGTAAAATCAACACCCTATAATTTCCTTGTTGCGCATCACGCAATATGCTATATTTAAAAAATGATAAAATCATTCAAGCATAAAGGGCTTCAAAAGTTCTATGAAACTGGAAGTGCCGCGGGAATACAAAGCAGTCATAAAAATAAAATTCGTATGATATTGGTAGCTCTTGAAACATCACACGAAATAAAAGACATGGACGTACCAGGCTTTAGGCTGCACCCTCTAAAAGGAAAATTAAAAGGTATATCATCCGTAACAGTAAATGGTAATTGGCGAATAACATTTAAGTTTGAAAATGGTCATGCTTATGTAGTTAACTATGAGGACTATCACTAATGAATATGCATAACCCACCTCATCCCGGCGAGTTTATTAAGGAAGTGTATTTAACGCCTTTTAATATAAGTTCCCGTACAGTTGCTGAAAAATTAAAAGTTTCACCCTCTACTTTTAACCGTCTTGTAAATGAAGAAAGTAATATATCTCCAGAAATGGCATTACGGTTATCAAAAACATTGGGGCGCTCCCCAGAAAGTTGGCTTGCAATGCAAGACTTATACAATTTGTGGCATGCGAAAAATAATGTTGATTTAGCGCAAGTTGAAAAATTAAATATAAATGCAGC
>CAZFUY010000105.1:0-9849 GCA_964522445.1 uncultured Thiotrichaceae bacterium
CGTATGCCTCTGGAGCTGGTTGAAATGGCTTTTTCACGGATGCGAACTGAGAAGGTTAAAAAAGGTGAAAATGCTATTAAGCAGGGAGATGAGGGTAACTCTTATTATATTATTACCAGTGGTTCAGCAGAGGTGTTTTCTATCGGCATTTATGATGATGAACCACAGAAAATTGCTGAACTGGTAGAGGGTGATGCTTTTGGTTGTGAAGCGCTGATTTCAGGTAATACACGATCTGAAACTGTTATTATGAAAGAAGATAGCACTTTATCAGTTTTAGATAAAAAAGATTTTGAAGAGTTAATCAGTAACCCATTAATTAAGACAGTTAATCAGAAGATTGCCAAATCAATGGTTGATACAGATTATATTCCCATTGATGTGCGTTATGCGGAAGAATATGATGATGGGCATATTCCGGGAGCGGTTTTAATGCCATTATTTGAGTTAAGAAATAGAATATCTGAGCTGGATAAAAGCAAAAAATATATTGCCTATTGTCATAGTGGAAGCCGAAGTGCTGTTGCGACCCTGGTGCTATCACAAAACCAGTTTGATGTGGTTTCCCTTGATGGAGGGCTGCGTGACTGGGAAGATGAGCTTGAGTCAATATATGATTGATTTAATTTTAGAAGAGCCTGACAATGCAGTCTCAATACATGGAAGCCAGAGTGTTATCAATATGAAAATTAAAAAACTATTTAAAGTGCTATTTTTTCTTGTGAATATACTGTTATTACCACAGATTGTAATGGCTTCTGATGCTATAAAAAATCCTCAACTAATCTCATTATCAAAAATCTTATTGGCTGAATCATCGGCTTGTCGATCATGTATAAGGTCTTATGCATGTGATCGTTCAAATAAAGTTTGCCAGAAAAATTGTCAGGCAAATTTATATACAAAGGATGAAGATCTTGAATCCTGTAGCCAGAGCTGTACCAGTGAATGGAGTAAATGCGAAGTAAATGCTAAAAAAGCCTGTGGTAGTTATTATTGTTCATCTAAAGGGTAATCATTAAATATTAGTATTCAGCCATTCTGGCTAACCTTTTTTTAACCTTTATGGTGCTATGATTGTATTTTCGAACTAATGCTTACAAGCAGGTTCTTACATACAATCATAATGGCAGGTTTAAATAATTGTTCTCTTCAAACTCTATTCCAGGAATAAAATTAAGTATTAATTCGCTTGTTATAATTTGTGCATTTTATATTGCTATATTCGGAAATCTTAAATTTTGGTATGCATTATTTGATATATTAGAGCCATCTGTATGGTCGCATAGCCTTTTTCTTATTTCATTTTTATTTTTACTTGTGACATTGCTGATTATTTTACTGTCCTTGTTTAGTTCCAGATATACCATTAAGCCTGTGCTGGCTATTGTCTTAATCGCTACCTCTGTCGTAGCTTATTTTATGGATGCGTATGGAACAATAATTAGTAGTGAGATGATACAGAATGTTGCAGAAACGGATATTCGTGAAGCAGGTGATTTGTTTAGTCTTAATATGTTCGGCTTTATCCTGCTGCATGGGGTTGTTCCGTCATTACTGCTTTTCTTTGTTAAAATAACCGATAAGTCCTTTATTAATGAGCTTGGTGCAAGAGTGGGTTTGTTAGTGGTTACTATTATTATTACAACAATATCTGTGTTCTGGTCCTACAAAGATTATACCTTTGTTATTCGTGAAAATAGAAGCTTACGGTATTTTATTAATCCTCTTTATCCAGTAAATTCACTGATTAATTATGTGCGCAGTGAGAGTAATAGAAAACATAAAATACAGATTGTTTTTAATGATGCTAAAGCTGAAAATAAATCATTAACAGATAAAAAAACGCTGCTTGTACTTGTTGTGGGTGAAACTGCAAGAGCTAGTAGCTTTCATTTAAATGGTTATAAGAAAAATACAACGCCACAGCTTGATAAGTTGCAGATAATAAATTTCACAAATACATCATCCTGTGGTACAGCTACAGCTGAATCATTGCCCTGCATGTTTTCACGTGTAACGAGGGAAGGTTATGATAAAAATACAGTCAGAGATGAAGAAAATCTGATGGATGCATTGAAATATGCAGATATCGATACTTTATGGCGTGAGAATAACTCAAGTTGTAAAGGTATTTGTGAAAGAATAAAAACGCAACATATGTCTATTAATGATGATGGTGCTTTGTGCAATGATGCGGGTTGTTATGATGAGGTTCTACTGAATAAGCTGGGTGATTATATTAATAATCTTAAAAATGATTCAGTAATTGTTTTGCATCAAATGGGCAGTCATGGCCCTGCGTATTATAAACGTATACCAAAAGAGTTTGCTGTTTTTACGCCTGAGTGTAAAACAAAATCTGTTCAAAACTGTAGTCAGGAAGAAATAGAAAATTCTTATGACAATACTATTTTATATACTGATTATTTTCTGTCTAAAGTTATTGCTTTACTAAAAGAGAAATCAGATTTATATAATACATCTATGATATATATGTCTGATCATGGTGAGTCACTGGGCGAAAATGGAATTTATCTTCATGGTTTGCCTTATTTTATAGCTCCTGTTGAGCAAACACATATTCCATTTATGATTTGGCTATCTGAAGGTATTGAAATGGATAAAAATATAGATGTATCGTGCCTTCAAAATAATCAGTCAGAAGAATATTCCCATGATAATCTATTGCATTCTGTATTAGGTATCATGGACGTTAAAACTAATTCATATAATACGGATTATGATATATTTTCCTCATGCAGAAGCAATGGTGTTCAACAGGCTGTATCTGTATCTGTAAATAGTACTGAGGAAAAAATATTAAATTAATATATTACATGCAGATTATTCAGGCCAGAGAGCAGCATCTTTTTGATAATGCTCTCTGGTGCTGATAGTTTTTCAGTAATCATTTTGTTTATCCAAATAGTACATAAGAAAAACCAGATTCCAGATGCCCAGCTGTTGTTAATTGGGCTAAAAAAATTAGCGCTATTATCATTGGAAAGGTGACTGCACCAAGTAACAGGAAGCTTGTAAAACCAATAATAGAATCTTTGATTTTTTTAAATATACTGGTTTTGTTAGCGCTACTATTTTTTGTATTGCCCTGATTGGTGTGAGTGGTCTTTGTGTTCATAATTTTTCCTCTAATTTATTAATTCATGGTTAAAAGATTGCATGGTTTAACTGGATATATATCAATAAACGTGCCAGGTTTTAAGTCTTTGATTTTTAATAGATAAAATATTTAGTTATCAAAAAGACATCATGTGATATGATGTCAAAAAGATTTTTTAGAGGTCGATATGACATCAGTTGCTTTCTGTAGTGCGCTTACTTCTATTGTTGAAGATCTTTCTCGTGATCTGCCATCGGAGCAGCGTTATAAAAATTTATTAACAGCAATGCAAAGAAGTTTTCCCTGTGATGCGGCAGCTTTATTGCAACTGGAAGGGAGTTATTTGAAACCATTGGCAATAGATGGTTTAAGTGATGACACTATGGGGCGTCGTTTTGAAGTAGATGAGAATCCTCGTCTTGCTAGCTTATTGCACTCACGAGAACCGGTGCGTTTTCCAGCTGATTCAGATATGCCTGACCCTTATGATGGTCTGGTAGAAACTGAAGATCATTTATTGCATGTCCATGACTGTATGGGGTCATCTCTTTATGTTGATGATAAGCCCTGGGGGGTATTGACTCTGGATGCGATGCAAACAGGAACATTTGATCAGATTGACCCCATTGAGTTACGTACTTTTATTAGCCTGACTGAGGCCACGGTAAAAGCAGCGGAGCGTATTGATGAGTTAGAGGCAAGAGTTGAGCGCGGTGCGCAGATTACACGTGAGCTGATTAAGGAAGGTGTCGATGTTGAAATCATTGGCAAAAGTTCTGTGATAAAAAAACTAAAAGAAGAAATCACAACTGTTGCACAATCAGACTTAACTGTTTTAATTCAGGGTGAAACGGGGGTGGGAAAAGAGCTGGTTGCACGTCAGGTTCATGCAAATTCGCCTCGCTCTGATCACCCACTGGTTTATGTAAATTGTGCCGCTTTGCCAGAGAATATTGCTGAAAGTGAATTATTTGGCCATATCAAAGGCGCGTTTTCTGGTGCTTTATCTGATCGTGCTGGTAAATTTGAGATTGCAGATGGAGGTACTTTATTTTTAGATGAAATAGGTGAGCTAAGTTTAGCTATTCAGGCAAAAATGTTACGCGCCTTACAAAGTGGTGAAGTGCAGCGAGTTGGTAGTGATGAATATATTCAGGTTGATGTAAGAATTGTTGCTGCAACAAATCGTGATTTACAACAGGAAGTAGCTGCAGGGCACTTTAGAGCGGATTTATACCACAGGTTAACGGTTTATCCTGTGCATGTGCCGCCATTACGTGAACGTGGAAAAGATGTTTTATTACTGGCCGGTTATTTTTTAGAAAATAGCCAGCGTCGCCTAAGTGTAAATGCGTTGCGTTTATCGGCAGATGCAAAACAGGCATTACTGCATTATTCATGGCCGGGTAATGTGCGTGAATTAGAGCATCTATTAAGTCGGTCTGCATTAAAAGCAACGGCAAAGCAGGGCAGGGAAAGTCGATCTATTATTATTGATAAAGAGTACCTTGATATTAGTGATATAGACTTTTCTGTGGAAGAAAAATCTCAAAATAAAATTAGTATTTTACCTGTACAAAATGTAACAATGAAAGAAGCTATCGACCAATTTCAGCGTGAATTGATTATTGACAGGTTAGAAAAACATAAAGGTAATCTGGCCTCTGCTGGTCGAGAACTGGGAATGAACCGCAGTAATTTTTATCGTTTACTAAAGCGTCTGGATCTTCGTTAAGTGTGATGGTATTAGAAGAGCTTTGCGTAAAATATTTTTGTCATTCCTGTATGCTTTTGAGCTGGAACCCAGTGACTTTAATCCAGAAAGATGCTGTATTCCTGGTTAAAACTATGCGTTTTTAGTGCAAGGCTTTAGCTGCTACACACATGCAGTGTGTCAGAACCATTTAAGGAAAAGTAGGGTGGATCAAGCGTAGCGGATCCACAAAAATTAGCAAAAACGGTGGATCTGCTACGCTTGATCCACCCTACAGATTAATTAAAATTTAGAGTGATTTCCTAAAGTAGAGGTATATTATATTTAAGAGAGGACTTTTAGTCCTCAGTAGCAACCTATGGGCTTTCAGTCCATAGTCGTTGAGTTTGTGCAAAGATCTCATTGAAAAATTATAATTTAAATTAAGCTGCTTTTTTAGCCTGCCGATCATGCAGAAATTTTAATACCTCAGCTCGGTAGTGGTTAAATTGTTTGTTATCTGCCAGTTCCAGGCGATGACGTGGGCGTTCAAGTTCAATATTTAAAATATCACCGATAGTTGCTGAGGGGCCATTGGTCATCATTACAATGCGATCAGATAATAAAACAGCCTCATCAACATCATGCGTAATCATAATAACGGTGTTGCCTAAATTAGCATGAATTTCCATTATAGAATCCTGTAAATGTGCGCGTGTTAAAGCATCAAGTGCGCCAAAAGGCTCATCCATTAATAATACTTTTGGCTGCATGGCCAAGGCGCGCGCAATACCAACACGTTGCTTCATACCGCCTGAAATTTCTGCGGGTAATTTATCGAGAGCATGTTCCATATGTACAAGTTCAAGATTATGCATAATCCAGTCATGCATTTCGGCCTTACTTTTTTTATTTTTAAAAACCTGCTTTACCGCCAGTTCAATATTTTGATAGGATGTTAACCAGGGTAATAATGAATGGTTCTGAAATACTACTGCGCGTTCAGGCCCTGGCTCATTAACTTCTTTGTTTTCTAATAAAATACCGCCAGTGGTTGCCTGGTTCATGCCCGCAATTATATTTAATACTGTTGATTTTCCACAACCAGAATGACCAATAAGAGAAATAAATTCTTTTTCATCAATATTAAGGTTTACATTATGCAATGCTTTATAGGGAACGGTATCTGTAGGGAACTCAATAGATACCTGTGTTAACTGTAAAAATGAATGTGGCATTATTATAATCCTCATAAGTTAGTGCTTTTTACAAAATACATTTAAAATTTAACGAATAATTGCGTTACGATCCCATGAAACTTTTCGTTGAGCCATCAGCATAATTCGATCTAGCATAAAGCCAATAAGGCCGATAGTAAAAACAGCGACCATAATACGGGCTAATGAATTTGAACTGCCATTCTGAAACTCATCCCAGACAAATTTTCCAAGGCCAGGATTTTGAGCCAGCATTTCAGCTGCTATTAATACCATCCAGCCAATACCCAAAGATAAACGTAGGCCGGCAAAAATCATGGGTACTGATGAAGGTAATACAATTTTATAAATTTTAGTTGTCCAGCTTAAACGTAATACTTTGCTAACATTTATTAAATCATTATCAATGCTTGATACACCAAGAGCGGTATTAATAATAGTCGGCCACATGCAGCATAAAGTAACGGTAATTGCAGAATTTAAAAAAGACTTTGAAAACATAGGATCATCAGATACATAAACAGCACTCACAATCATGGTGACAATAGGCAGCCATGCGAGGGGTGATACAGGTTTGAATATCTGAATTAATGGGTTGAGTGCATGATGTAGTGTGCTGCTTAAACCACTAACTATGCCAATTGGTATAGCAATAATACTGGCAACAATAAAACCGGCTAATACTGTGTACAGGCTTGTAAAAATCTGGTCTATAAATGTGGATTTACCAGTATAAGGCCTTGTTTTAATTTTTGCATCTGGGTTTTTCTCAAGTTTTTTAGCATTTCGTGTTTTCTGTCTTTCATGAAATTTAACTTCTTTTGCACGTTCCGCAATATGTTCCTGATAAAGAGACACTGTTTGTTGCCAGACTTTTTCAGGCCCTGGCACTTGCCCTAAAGATGTTTTTATTTGTGAAGCACCCCCACTCCAGATGCCAAGAAAAATTACAAATGCGATTAAAGGAATAAAAAATGATTGAGTAAATTTAGTAATGAAGTTTTTTGGTAAAGTAATAGGGAAAGTTAAGGCTATGGAGTGTGCTCCCTCTGATTTTAATAATGATAATTTGGTAAATAATTTTAAAAACATAACAACACCTGAATAATTTTAATTGCTCGGCTCATTTTATTTAATGAGCCGAGCTACCTGTTTATGATTATTAAATAATGTCTTTTCCTTTAAGGCCAATTTTAAATTTCTTTAAATAATCATTTGGTTTTTTCCCATCGTAAGTTATATTGTCAATGAAGTGGGTTTGTGGTTCACGAAAGCCATCTTCTTTATCAAGATCCAGGATTTCAGATGCTTTTATTTTTCCTTCAGCTATAAGCATTTTTGCAGCTTTTGCGTAGATGTCCGGGCGATAAACTTTTTTTGCAATATCCATATACCAGCTATCAGGTTTGTGATCGGCTATCTGACCCCAGCGACGCATTTGAGTTAAGTACCAGATGGCATCTGAATAGTATGGGTAGGTTGCGTTATAACGAAAGAACACATTGAAGTCAGGTACGTCACGTTTGTCGCCTTTTTCATATTCAAATGTGCCGGTCATGCTATTGGCGATAACTTCATAGTCTGCACCAACATAGTTGCTTTGAGATAAAATCTTCACAGCTTCTGGGCGGTTCTTATTGTTATCTTCATCTAACCATTTGGCTGCACGAATCATGGCTTTTACAACCGCTAAATGTGTATTGGGATTTTTATCAGACCATTTTCTGCTAACACCAAAAACTTTTTCAGGATTATCTTTCCATATTTCGTAATCAGTAACCACAGGCACACCAATGCCTTTGAATACCGCCTGCTGGTTCCACGGCTCACCTACGCAATAACCATTAATGGTTCCTGCTTCCATGGTGCTGGGCATTTGTGGTGGTGGTGTTACTGATAGCAAAGCATCAGCATCTATCTGTCCTGAAATATCACCTTTCTTTGGTGCATAATATCCAGGGTGAATGCCACCTGCGGCTAACCAGTAACGTAACTCATAGTTATGTGTGGATACTGGAAATACCATGCCCATTTTGAATGCTTTGCCTTCATCCTTATATTTTTCAATAACAGGTTTTAGCGCATCTGCCTTAATAGGATGAACTGGTTTACCATTTTTGTGTGGAATATTTTTTTTCATCTGTTGCCAGATATCATTAGAAACGGTTATGGCGTTACCATTTAAATCCATGCTAAAGGCAGTAATAATATCGGCTTTAGTACCAAAGCCAATAGTTGCACCCAGGGGTTGACCTGCCAGCATATGAGCGCCATCCAGTTCGCCATCGATGACACGATCAAGTAATACTTTCCAGTTGGCCTGTGCTTCTAAGGTCACGTAAAGTCCTTCATCCTCGAAATAACCCTTTTCATAAGCGATAGCCAGTGGTGCCATATCGGTTAATTTAATAAAGCCAAATTTTAGATCTTCTTTTTCAAGTTCTAACTCAGTAGCATTTGCAGCTAGTGTGCATGCCATAGCAATAGCAAGAGATAGTTTTTTAATAAAACTTTTCCCTGTTAATAGTTTTGATTTATAAAGCATTTTTTTCTCCAGAATATTTAAGGCAAAAAAAACGGCATCCAACATGCAGGATTTTTCCTGTATGTGGACGCCGTTGTCCGGTTACGCGTTTAAAATATAGTTAAAAAATTGTGATCACCATTGATCGTTATATTTATATATTCATGTTCTATGCCAGTTTATTTAAGCTGTTGTCTTTATTAGATTTTATAAAAAAGTTATTAAATTATTATTAATTAGTAGTGCATTGTTAGTGCATTAAACAAGTAATGTCACAAATCTGGGCACAAATATTGTGCGTCTTGATCATCTTTAGAGCAGCAGAGAGAGGTATCGATTTAATAAAAAATTAATTAAGAACTTTAGACATAGATATAAGATTGCGAGCAACTTCAGCCAGTTTGTTTCCTGAGTCCATTGCCATTCGGCGCATGGCGTTATAAGCATCATCTTCATTCATTTTATAGGATTTCATTAACAATCCTTTTGCACGGTCAATATCACATCTATCAGATAGTCTGTTTTCCAGTAATTCTACATCCTGTTTTAACTCATGTATTTCAGTGCGCAAAGCTAAATTAAGTTTGTAGCGAGTTCGAGTCGCCTCAATAATAGTTTGCATGCGCCCAGAGCATATTTTACCTGTAATACAGGAATCTGCACCGGCTAATATAACGCGCTCAACAATGTCTATATTGTTTTCATATGCCAGTACAACAACGGGACAGATTGGCTGTTCTTTAAAATTAGATAATTGCTGCAAAAGATCATTTTCAATATTTGTTACTGAGATAACTAAAATATCTGGTTTGTCTTTTTTTATAGATTGAAACCAGGGGGATTGAATTGAAAATGCCTGTTTAACATTGTAACCCGCATTATCCAGTAATATGGCGGTTGTGTTTTGATGTTCCAAATTATCATATATCAGTGCTATGTTCATATCTTCCAATCTGTTTTAAAAAACCTTCCCTGGTAATGCAGGAGTGAAGCAATTTTTTATATCCCTATTGAATAAATAAGAAATAAATTAATTGTTGCAATGGCTGTGCCAATGTAGAAAACAATAACTTAAACCTGTTTTAAGTGTATTTAATGCACTAAATTGATTCATTGTTTTTTTTAAAGCAAAAATTTGAGCAGAGTTTGTGCGTAAAAAGTGAACAGTATTATTAAATAACAACAGTTAACCTGGAACAGGTTCTAAATATGGTTTTTATAAGTTATATTCTTTGCTAGAGGAGAAATAATAATGCGTATTGGTATAGATCTTGGTGGTACAAAAATTGAA
>CAZFUY010000106.1:0-9724 GCA_964522445.1 uncultured Thiotrichaceae bacterium
TGGTTGCGCTTATTGTATCTATCATTGTTGGTCTGCCCATATTTATTAGTATTTACGATCTGTTTGGCAGAGCCTTTGGAAAAATGCAGTTACAGCACCCCGTTTTTACTATAAAGACCAAGGTATTTCTGATTGGTGCGTTAATTCCTCTGCTAATTGATACTATGCTGGTTCAATATTACTGGACTCGTACCGGTTTTTTTAGTACTGAAACTTTTTTTATCTGGTTGCTGCTTGAGTGGCTGGCTGTTGCTGGCGCATTATTGTTTGTGCATAGTTTTAATCAATCACTGGCACCATTAAACAGCCTGATTGATGCACCTTTAAATACACTGGAAAGTAAAATTCAGTCAGCTTCAACGGATGAGCTGGGGATTTTTGCTAACCAGCTGGGCAAGTTACTGGATGAGCAACAATTGCATCAGCAACGGCTGGCCTTTAGTAATGATTTGCTCAAAGCAGCTCATAGTTATGAAAGTCTGTCCAAGTTACTGGAAACGATTGTAAATCGAACCTGTCAGGCGCTTTCTGGAGATATCTGTTTTTTAAGTTTATATGATGCGAAAAAAGACAAGCTGGTCTGTGTTGCACATAGTAATGCTGGATATAAATCTGAGGGGCATTTTCAAATTGCACTTGATGAAGCATCGATTCATGTTGATGTTTTTCGATCATCACAACCAAGGGTTATTGATAATGTTCCTGATGATTCGCGTACCCATACCCAGTTAAAGAAAACCTTTGATGTAAAGTCATCGGCAGCTGTTCCTTTAATTACAGATAAACAAATTATTGGTGTACTGCAAATCGCCAACACGCAGCAGTCACATCATTATAATGAGCATGAAATTAAAACATTGCAGGCTTTCGCGCAGGAAGCGGCAGTTATTCAGACATTTTTTGAAGACTTAAAAAATCGCCGCAAAGCAGAAACAGCAATTACCCAAATTATGGAAGCGGTATCAACTGCTACTGGTGTTGATTTCTTTAATGCCATTACTCTTCATATGGCCGAAATTCTGCAGGCAGACTCCTGTGGCGTTGTCTCTACGATATCAGGAAATTCACAAACAGTTGAAACCCTGTCCTATTTTTATAATGGTGAAATTATTGCCAATATAAAATATTCACTACAGGGCACTCCCAGTGAAGCCATTATTGGGCAGCAGGCAAAAACCTATTCATGTGATGTACAAAAAACTTTTCCTGAAGATATTCATTTATATGAAACTGGCATGGAAAGTTATGTTGGAATCCCTTTGTTTGATTCATATAACAGGCCACTGGGTTTATTATTTGCTATGTTTAAAAAACCCATTGAAGATGTAGCATTCAATGAATCAGTTATGCGTATTTTTGCAGCACGTACCTCGGCGGAAATTGAACGAACACAAACAGAAGCTCGTATAAAACACATGGCTTACTATGATGGTCTGACTCAGTTACCTAACCGAGAATTCTTACTGGATAGATTACAGCAGGCTATTGCCCATGGGCAACGTCATCAAACACGGCTGGCTGTAATGATGCTGGATCTTGATCATTTTAAGAAAATTAATGATTCGCTGGGGCATCCAGTGGGTGATGGCCTGCTTATAGAAGTTGCCCAACGCCTGCAGAAATGTATACGAAAAGAAGATACCGTGGCTCGTCTGGGCGGTGATGAATTTGTTATTTTACAGGCAGGTTTTGACAGTCGTGAATCGGCCATTAACCATATTAATCGTATTGCCAGGCAACTACATGATTCATTAAAGAGTTACTATCATATAGCCGAACATACATTGATGATTAGCACTAGTTGTGGCATTGCCATTTTTCCAGATGATGGAGACTCTGCAGAGCAGCTTATAAAACATGCAGACACAGCATTGTATAAAGCAAAAGAAAATGGCCGGGATAATTATCAGTTTTTTTCCAGTGAAATGAATCTTGCGGCGATGGAACGACTGGAAATGGAATCTGCTATTCATAAGGGGATAGAAGAGCAGCAGTTTGAAGTAGCCTATCAACCTAAAGTAGCGGTAAAAGATAACCGAATTATTGGTGCGGAAATTTTATTGCGCTGGAATCATCCCGAACAGGGTTATATTTCACCCGAACGATTTATTCCTGTTGCTGATGAAACAGGACAGATTATTCAGTTGGGGGAATTTATTTTTCAACAGGCCTGTATGCAGACCAGTGAACTCTGGTGTAATACAAAGAGTTGCAATGAGATTTATAGTTTATCAGTTAATGTCAGCCCACGACAATTTCAGCAAGATAATTTTATTGAAAACATTCAGCATTCACTGCAACAATTTAAAACAAATCCCTGCTGCATTGAACTGGAAGTGACAGAAAATATCTTAATAGAAGACACGCAAAAAGTGAGTAAAAAACTGCAGGCTCTTAAAAAACTTGGGCTTAAGATTTCTATTGATGATTTTGGTACGGGGTATGCCTCTCTGCGATACTTGCAGCAACTTCCCATTGACATGATTAAAATTGACCGTTCTTTTATTATGTACATTAGTAGTAACCCTAATGATCTGGCCATTGTAAAAACAATTATGACCATGGCAGAAAATTTAAATATAAAAGTAATAGCAGAAGGTGTAGAAACAGCCGAGCAGTTAAAAATTCTACAGCAACTGGGGTGTGAATTTTACCAGGGTTATTTCTATAGTAAGCCTGTGAGTAGAGATGAATTTAAAGCCATGCTGCAACAACAGTGTGAGCAGGAAAATGTTTAATTTTAATATCAGAATTTTTTGAGTCTATAGTTACCACAGTTTTATGCCGACAGAAAATGGCAGAATATAGAGAATTAAAATGAATGAAATTGTTATTAAATCTGAGCTTATTTGTCCTGAATGTAACTATAAAGAAGAGCTCATTATGCCTACAGATGCCTGTCTCTGGTTTCATGAATGTTCAGCATGCAAAATTTTACTTAAGCCGAAGCAAGGTGATTGCTGTGTATTTTGCTCGTATGGTTCTGTTCCCTGTCCGCCCATACAGTTAGAGGCTTCAGGCGCTGATGCAGGGGCATGCGGCTGTGATGTGAGTAAAAGCTAGAGTGCTTATACTCAGATAATTTAAAGTCTGTCTGCTAAACCTCCTTTTTTCTTTATATCAGAAATATCTAATATTCATTGTTAAATAACTGGACAGCTGTTCATTAGTGGTGTTTAAATAACTGACCAATCAGTTATTTAGGTGTTGCTATGATTCTTTGCAAACATAAATCCACATCCCCCTGTCGCTGGCGGCGGCGTAAGGAGGCACGTCCAGAAGAGATTCTTGATGCGGCTCTTGAGTTATTTACCGAAAAAGGCTTTTCAGCAACCCGTATATGTGATGTTGCAAAGAAGGCGGGTATATCAAAAGGTACGCTGTATCTCTATTTTGAAAGTAAAGAGGCTATGTTTCGTGCTGTTGTGCAGGAGATGATTAGCCCTGAGCTGGATCGTGTGGAAGATATGCTAGAGCATTATTCTGGCTCAAGTGAAGAACTTTTGAGGCTGCTAATAAAAAGCTGGTGGCAGAGTGTTGGTGAGACCAAACTATCGGCTATTCCAAAATTAATTGTTTCCGAGTCTGGAAACTTTCCTGAATTAGCACAATTCTTTGTTGATAATGTGGTTAAACGCGCACGTAGATTATTCACCAATGTAATTAGTCGTGGCATAGCCTCTGGAGAATTTAATATTTATGAACCTGAAGCTGTTGCACGTCTGGTTATAGCACCTTTAGTGCAGGCAACAATATGGATGCATTCATTAAAACCTTTTGATGAAACCACGGGAACGGAAGATTTTATTGAATTGCACACGGAGTTTATTCTAAAAGGTTTGGTGAAGGAGAAAAAAGATGTCTAATAAAATAAAAAAGGCATTTTTTAAAATAATATTCTTTGCCGCTTTTAGTTCTATTGTGTCTGCGCAAACAATGACTTTAGAGCAGGTGCTACAACAGGTAATAGATCATTATCCCTCGGTTAAAACAGCTGCATATCAGGTTGAAAAAGCACGGCAGGAAAATATAAAAGTTGAAAGTCAGTTAAGCTGGCAGCTGGGTGCGCAGGCGGGTATTGCTCGAGATGTATCATTGTTTGGAACACCAACAGATAAAATGACGGTTGCGGGTAGTTTGTCACGAAAACTGAACTCTGGAGACAGCATATCTATTGATGCTGCAATTAATAGAGAAGACGCAAGCACAACTTTTAGTCCAACAATTCCTAATCCTGCTACATACACAAGTATCAATTTAAATTATCGTCGTCCATTAGAAAAAGGAGCTGAAAACTTAAATTATGAACTGGCTTTAGCTAATGCTGATGCGGGTGAAAAAATAGCTGAGGCAGATCGTCTGGCACTTTATGATCAACTGGCATCGCAGGTTATTGAATTATATCTGGCTGCGGCAACGACAGAAGTGCGTATGAAAAATATTGATCAGTCTATTGAACGAAGCAGACGCTTAAAAAAATATATAAAAGACAGATTAAATCTTGGCGTCTCTGAAGAAAAAGATATCTTGCAGGTGGATGCTCAACTGGCAAGTCAGAAAGCAGAACAACAGGGTCTGCAAATGGCATGGAAAAAACAGAATATATCTTTAAATCGTTTAATGGGAAAACCCTGGAATGAAAATTTAAAAACTTTATTTCTTCAATCATCATTAGCATCTGATGAAAATTATGAAAAATTAATAGCCGATATTAAATTACATAGTCCTGATTTATTGAGAATAGAAGGACGATTGAAGTTAGCAGAAAGTGCAATCAAAAATAGTCGTGATGCAAAGAAAGATGATATGGATTTGATTTTATTTATTGGTAATAAAACAAATTCTGGTGATACGATTTTGGGTAGCACTAATGAATCTGAAATAGTGGGTGGCATGCGTCTGGAATTTAATCGAGGTCTTGATAAAAGTGGCTACGATGCGCAGTTGTATCAGGCGCAAATTGAACGAGGTATGGTTATAGAAAATAAGCGTCAGGTAATTGAAGATTTGCAATATAATCTGTCCAGTTTGCTCGCAGAAATTGAAGCGGGAAAAAATGCACTGGCGGCTTATAAAAACAGTGCTAAAAGTGAAAAAAATAAATTAAAAGAAGCAGAGCAGCGTTACCGTAGAGGTCGTACTGATACAGATCAGCTTATTCAGTTTGAATCACAGCTATCAGTGGCTGAACTATCAATTGAATTACAGCGCATAGAACTGGCTCGTCGCTACCGTAACTTGTCTTTATTGCGAGGAGCATTCTGGAAAACAGTTAAGCTACCCGATTATCAGTTTTCAAATAGTCCATCATTTGAGAAAGGAGAACACTAATGCAGGCAATAATCCGCTTTCTTGTTGAGCGTCCTCTCATAGTTAATCTGGTTTCCATATTTTTATTTATACTGGGTCTTGTTACGTCGGTTTACCTTATAAATAGAGAAGCATTTCCAAATGTTAATCTGGATAAGATACAGGTAGAAATTATTTACCCGGGTGCATCACCAAAAGAAGTTGAGCAACTGGTTATTACACCTATTGAGCAGGAACTACGTGCCTTAAATGGTATAGATACAATGATCTCCATGTCATTTCCTGGTTCAGGTCGAATTACTATGGAGGTTGATCCAGATTCGAGTAACAGGATTAAACTATCCAGTGAAATTTCTCTTGCTGTTGATAGAGCAGACCTGCCCGCAGATTTACCTGTAGAACCTATTGTTACAGAAATTGATGGTGCAATATTTCCTGTTATTCGTTTGGCTGTTTCTTCACCTGTTGATGCGCTTAAACTGAAAAGATTGGGTGATGATATAAAAGATGACTTACTAAAAATTAATGGCGTTGCAAGGGTTGTTGTTCAGGGTGACAGAAAAGCAGAAATAAGAATTGTTGCTAATCCTGATAAAATGAAAAAAGAAAGAATTTCAGTAAGTGATCTTATTCAGGCATTACAGGGCTGGAATATAAATTCACCAGGAGGAGAAATTGATACGCCCAATGGACAAAATACAGTGCGTATTGTTGGACAGTTTACAGATACAAAAGATGCAGAAAATCTTGTTTTGCGAGCAAATGATAGAGGTAATGTTTTGCGGCTGGGTGATGTTGCCACAATAACGGAATCGCTGGAAAAGCCACGCACATTACATGATGTAAAAAGTAAACCAGCACTTTCGTTGCTGGTATTAAAAAAATCAGATGCGGACATTATAACAACAGTAGATAAAATTAAAGCCTATATTGGTACTGTTCCTGATCGTTATGGGAATTCAGTGCATGTTGCTGCCTTTCAGGACTTTTCTCGTTTTGCTCGCATGCGATTAGGCGTGTTAACAAATAATGGCATAGTGGGCGTTGTGCTGGTATTTGTTTCTTTATTATTATTTTTACGTTTCTCTGTTGCCATGACAACAACATGGGGATTACCTATTATTTTTATGACAGGTATCTATGTGCTTTATTCTATGGGCACAACTCTAAATCTAATATCGATGATGGGCTTTATTATGGTGTTAGGCATGGTGGTTGATGATGCCATTATTATTGGTGAAAATATTACCTACTATATGGAGAAAGGATTAAATCCGGTTGATGCGGCAGTTAAAGGTGCCGTTGAATTAATTGGCCCGGTTACTACAACTATTTTAACAACCATTGCCGCTTTTCTACCGATGATGTTTATGAGTGGTATTATTGGCAAGTTTATTGTAGCTATACCAACTGTTGTTATAACTTTATTAATTTTGTCATGGCTCGAATCATTTTTAATTTTACCAAGTCATGTTGCTCATGTGACTAATCAGAATAAACATCCAAAAGAACGAGCCTGGTTGATTGGTCTGGAGAATATGTATGTCTGGATTCTTGAAAAAGCAGTTCGTTTCAGATGGCTTACTGTTGTGTTCTCGTTTGCTGTTTTAGTGGGTGCATTTGTATTGGCAAAAAATACGCTATCATTTCAGTTGTTTCCACCCGTTAGTATTGATGAATATATTGTTCGTGTTGTTGCAAAGCCAGGAACAAGTCTTAAAGCCATGCGTTTAAACTTGCGTGATGTTGATAAGGAAATGCGTAAGCATATTAAGCCTGAATATCTTGAAGCTACGCTAGCGAGAAGTGGTGATGTGTCTGTGGATGATGGTGATCCATTAACGCAGCGTGGTAGTCGTTATGGTCAGATTCGTACTATATACCATCCAGCAGTTACTCGCCCTGAGCATAATGCTTTAGATGATATGTATAAAATATCAAAAATATTAAATAAAAAATTTCCTGATTTTGAAATTACGATTACCGAAATAAAAAATGGACCGCCTGTAGGTCGTGCGCTAGAGGCTGAAATTTCAGGTTATGATGAAATGGCAGGTGAGCAGGTAGCCCGACAGTTAATGGCATATTTAAAAACTATTAATGGTGTTACCACAATCGATAGTGGTCTTAAAAAAGGAGATGATGAGCTGCATGTTGTTGTTGATCGAGAGCTGGCTACTTATGCAGGGATTGATCTAGCGGTTGTGTCGCAGCATGTTCGTGCTGCTGTGGGTGGTCTGGTTGTTTCTAATCTTCGTAAAGGTACAGAGGAAGTTGATGTAACTATTCGTTTTCCTGAGCAGGGAGAAAAAGAACTAGAACAGTTAAAGCAATTATTAATACCAAACAGGCGGGGCGGTTTAGTGCCTTTATATAAAATTGCTAAATTAGAAGTGAAACCGGGCTTTACAACAATTCGTCACAATGAGGCGACAAGAATAATAAGTGTTGTTGCTGATATTGATTCAAAAATTCTATCCAGTTTTAAATTAAATAATCTGGTGCAGAATAATATAGATAAATGGCAGGGAGATCTGGCTGATAAAGTATCTGTAAGTTATGGTGGTGAAAATGAAAAAAATATGGAGTCTTTTATAAGTCTAGGTATTGCCTTTGTGTTTGCTTTAATTGCCATATTTTTTATTTTAGCCATTCAGTTTAACAATATGGCTTATCCCATTATTGTTATGTTAGCGATTCCATTTGGAGCTATTGGGATTATTATCAGCTTTTATCTGCATGGTATGTTCTGGAAACCCATGTCATTATCTTTTTTCTCAAGTCTGGGTATGGTGGCTTTAACTGGTGTTGTTGTAAATAGCTCACTGGTTTTGCTGGTGTTTATACAACGTGCAAGACAGGAAGGTATGGAGGTTATAGAAGCTATAGTTCAGGCAGGTCGAAGACGTTTACGTGCTGTTTTGTTAACGGCAGCTACGACAGTGGTGGGTTTATTGCCTACAGCTTATGGCTGGGGAGGGCTGGATCCATTTGTTTCACCCATGGCTTTGGCGCTTTCATGGGGGCTGGTTTTTGCTACTGTTGTTACATTAATTACTATACCTGCAACACTGGCTGTAGCGCATGATGTGCGTGGTTTTTTTAGAAAAATATTAGCTCGTGCTTAATTGGCTTATTTAAGTTTATTCTCTTCTTTGTTATTGTTTCCATGTTCTGTGTGGGAATATATAATTACTTTATAGAAAAATAAAATGATAAAAATTATATTTATAATATTGCCTCTTTTATTCTCTGGGTTAGTCCTTGCTAAAGATAAGGCTGATTTTAATTTGAAATATAATAGTAAAACAGGTGAGTTCTCTATGGTTATGCCAAATCTTAATAATGGATTTGATGGTTATGGTTATAATATGCGTACAAATCAGATGTGGTTTAATCAGATTGATGCACGAGGTGCAAGAGGGGTTGATCCATTTGGTAATTACTGGATGTATGATCCAAAAACAGGCAATTATATTAATTCGAATGGCCGTATGTGCAAAGGCTTAGGTGAATATCGTCGTTGTAATTAATGTTTGAATAAAAAATAGTTGCTACTACGTTTACTCCTTATTATATGCAAGTCTGGTATCACAGGATATAGTCACCTAAATAAACTCAACAGCCATTAAGAGATAGTCATGTCCGAAATAGATTTAAATGCGGTAAAAAACTATTTACTAAATCTTCAAAAAAATATAAGTAATGCACTGGCTGAAGAGGATGGTGATAAACAATTTATAGAAGATAGCTGGGATCGAGAAGCAGGAGGCGGTGGTCGTAGCTGTGTGCTTGCCGATGGTGCAGTGTTTGAAAGTGCAGGTGTAAATTTTTCTCATGTGTTTGGTCAGGACTTACCGGCATCGGCAACTGCTCATCGCCCTGAACTTGCCGGACGTAGTTTTCAGGCGCTGGGCGTGTCTCTGGTGATTCATCCTGATAATCCTTATGTGCCAACCTCTCATATGAACGTGCGATTTTTTATTGCTGAAAAAGAGGGGGAAGAACCTGTATGGTGGTTTGGGGGTGGCTTTGATTTAACGCCTTATTATGGCTTTGATGAGGATGTTATTCATTGGCATTCTGTGACTAAGCAAGCCTGTGATCCCTTTGGAGTTAATGTTTATCCAAAATATAAGAAATGGTGTGATGAGTATTTTTATTTAAAACACCGTAATGAACCACGGGGAGTAGGTGGTTTGTTTTTTGATGATTTAAATGAAATGGGATTTGATCAATCATTTGAATTTATGCGCAGCGTGGGAGATCATTATTTGCAGGCTTATTTGCCGATTGTGCAAAAACGCAAAGATATGCCCTATGGTGAAAGAGAGCGAGATTTCCAGCTTTATAGACGGGGGCGTAATGTGGAATTCAATCCGGTTTATGATCGAGGGACTCTGTTTGGGCTTCA
>CAZFUY010000107.1:0-9513 GCA_964522445.1 uncultured Thiotrichaceae bacterium
ATCCTAATGCGCCCAGGCCTGACAGGAATAACAGGAATGGTGCTGGTAGTGGGACAGTTGTGATATTGCTGGAATTTAATGCGCCTACCATAGATAGTGATGCAGAACCCTCACCAAGTAATACGCGAAAATCCCCCAATGTTTCATTGGCTGCTAGCCCTAGGTCATCAAGGTCTACAAAAGCAACGTTTAGTGCGTAGCTGGCAAATGCATCGGTTACCCAGTACCCATCAATTACTTGGCTTGTATAAGTAGCTGTTGTTGACCCATCTATTGAGAAGTTTGCTGATCCAGCAAAAAAGAATGCCAGGTCATTACTGTCGCCATTAAAGGCATTGTTGTCAGTAAATGCTAAATCGACGTAAGCGCCAGTATCTAAGCTAAGGACGAAGGTGCCTTCAGCATTAGTGCCGGTATCAGTTAAATCAGAAGCTAATTGTGATTGGCTTATGATATCGCTAGCTGTGGCAGAGTTGTAATTGAGGAAATTGCCTGATGAAGCAACTAGTTGATCCACAAATGCGTTGTCTGCAAAATTAATACCGCCAACAGAAGCAGCAGATATATTAAATGAAGCCATTGATAAGCTGGCAAGTAGAGTTAAAGTTATATTTTTCATTTTAGAATTCCTGTAAATGTAAGTTTCCTTAAGTTAATTAAAGCGACTTGCAGGGCTAGGTAGTACAACTGCAGGCTCTGTTGTTACAATAACAGGCTCAACAGCAGGAGGTGTGGGTGTCGCTACTTGCGCGACAACAACACGACTAGCTAATATAGTTTCTCTAACATTAACTTTAGGTTGGCTAACAGAAGCGGGTGCAACCTGAATAACAGGTCCTGCAGCAGGCTTAATTCCCTGTGTCCATACGCCCCATGTGTAAACAGAATCATCAGCTGCAAATGTTTGTAGTGGGAGTAATAGTACTAACCCCAGCAGTAATTTTTTCATATCGACCTCGATTTGTAATTTTTGCCTGGATTTAACTTGCTAATTTTGTGCCAGTCAGTTGTTGGTAATAATAAAAACAGTAAGTTACAAAGATATGAAAGCCAGTAGGGTTTTTGATTTTTATCTGGAGATATTATCTTTGACCGATCAATTATAAGGAAATTTATATGAATTAATATAACCTGTTTGTATTATTAAATTATATGATGAGTAATATATAAAAGGCTTTAAGGATTTAAAGTTATAAAAATCAGTAGTTTATGGCTGTCGTATAAAAGAATTTGATTATATTTTAATAAATGATTTTATGATGAATGGTTTTAAAGGAGCTTTTCTGGAAATGGTGTATTTGTAAGGATCACCGACAATAATAGTGACATTTGTCGGTGATCCTTACGATTTCCAGTGTTTTTTAGAAATAACGCCTTAAATTAACTTCACTAACCAGCTGGTCGTAGTTAAATGAAGTTACATTTGAGTCATTGTCTTTATAACTAACCTGTCCGTTTAATGCCCAGGATTTTAGAGTGCCTGATTTGAAGTTATGGCTAACACCAATGGTTAATTTTGATTCAGTTTCATCGCGAATTATTCCGCCTGTCCCTGTACCCGCCGCTTTATACTCATATTTACGGCTGCTTAGATTTATATAAGCAAGGCCATTTTTCCACACATTCATCTGGCTGCCGAGGTAAATTTCAGTACCGGTTGAATTCAGGCTGCCATCATCTGCGCCATTTGAGTGATAGCGAATGCCACCATTAATACCGGTAGTTTGTTTTTTGAAGAATTTAGAAATACCAAAATCATACATTTTGCTGATACCGTCCAGTCCTTCATTGCCGCTGTCATATTCATTAACAGACAACAGGCTTTCGAATGATAGCTCAAGGTCATTAGCAAACGTCAATTTAAGTAATGGATTCAGCCCTACATTGGAAGAATAAGGGTTGCCCGCAAAAAATATTTTATCGAGTTTAAAATTAAACTGAAACTCCCAGTTTTCTTTTAAAACCAGTGCAGGCCCAGTTTTCAGGCTAATTAATTGTACATTGTAATCACTTTCAGTGCTGGTGGTGTAAGACTTATCATAAGCTGTAAATTGAGTGTTCCATTCAAAATCAATCAGGTTATCACCGGACTTTATAGGGCTGGATGAACGAGAACTATGTGAAAAACTAAGCATACCAACAATGCCTCCACCAGTTTTCTCGGTAGTGCTACCGCTACTGGCTGTTTCAGCGCTTGGGCCAAGTGTCACATTGCTGTCATTAAAGATACCAGCAGAGATATAAAAAGATGATGATGTGCGTTTAGCTGAGATTTTCTCATCACTGCCAAGTTGAGCCAGATAGCCTGTAATGGAAAGCTTTACGCTTTCAGGTGTTTCGGGATCATTCAAAACTTTAGTTAACTGGTCGCGAGCGTCCTGAAAACGTCGTGCCTGGTGGTAAGCGATACCTAACTCAAGGCGTGCTCGATTAAGGCCGGGTTGATCGCTAAGAATAGTTTCAAATACCTTGATAGAATCAAAAACTTTCCCGCTTTCACGAAGCTCCATGGCTTCTTTAAATAATAGCTCGGGGTCGAGAGCCTCTTCAGCGTATGCTGTAGAAGTTAAAATAGTTGCGCAAACCATTGCCGATGCAGCTAAATGCTTAAACATTTATAGTTCCTCATTTAATAAATATAATCTACTTTACAGAATTTCCTGCAGATATTGACCTTTATTGGGAATTTTTTCAAGATAAACAGACCACCTATCAGGCTTTTCCTGTTATGTTCTGCCTTGACTGTGCCATTGATAGCACCTAATGTTTTAGGCAAATTTAATAATAAATGGCATGGAAGCAAATTATTGGTAGCATGTATATGCCCTGTTTTTTCAGTTATTCATTACATATAAGAATTATTAAGCTGTTTTTAATTTTTTGTTTAGCCATCATGCCATGCACCGCATGGTCAGGTCTTTTTGGTTATAAAGAAACTATAAAGACAAATATGAAAATATTTCCTCAGTGGCTTTCTGTGCTGGAAAGGCATATTAAAACTAATGTGCCTGAGGGTAAGTGTCAAACCAGAATGCTTGATTCATGTCATGTAAAGAAGTGGCATCAATTTATTAAAAGTATTCGTTCATTATCACGGTCTGAGCAAATAATACGTGTCAATAAATTTGCTAATGAACAGGAATATATATTGGATATTGAAAATTATGGGCTGGAAGATTACTGGGCAACTCCAAGACAGTTTTTATATAACAATGGTGATTGTGAAGATTATGCTATAACCAAAATGTTATCGCTTAAGCAATTAGGTTTTAAAGAGTCTGATATGAGAATTGTGGTACTACAGGATACCAATCTTCGTATTCCGCATGCTGTTTTAGCGGTAAAATATAAAAATGACACAGTGATTATGGATAATCAAATTGAAGAAGTGGTTTCACATAGGCATATTGTTCATTATGTGCCCATTTACTCCGTAAATGAAAAAAACTGGTGGATGTATTTGCCCAATTAAAATGATAAATATATGAACTTTATTACCAAATCCCCTGCACGTACAGGCCTTATATTGCTGCTATTATTTTTTATAATTAGTCTGGCGTTAATTATGAAATATGCTGAAAAAGAACGTCAGCGTGATTTGTTAAACTGGCAGTCACGATTAGGTATTCTTGCTGATATGCGCAAAGCTTCAGTAGAAAACTGGTTAAATGATCGAAAAAATAAACTTAAGGCAGTCTCTTCAAATCCAACGCTTCAGTTGTATCTATCTCAATATGAAGAATTTAAGAATAATAAAGATAATATTGGCCTTGCTCAATTCTCACACGTAAGAAATTTATTACATGCGACTGCGGAGCGATTTGATTTTACTGGTTTAAAATCGGGGTCGATTAATACAGAAAATAATTCAGCTAATAGTCCGGGTTTAGCGGTGCTTTCTAAAAAAGGGGAGCTACTTTTTTCTACAAAAGGATTTTTAAAAGATCTTTCTTTGCATAAAACAATAATTGAAGCTGCTCTAATATCAGGTAAAGAACAGTTTATAGATATGTTTTCTATTAATAATAAATATATGAGATATGGTTATGTAATGCCTGTTTTTCATATACAAAGAATGCAGTTTCAGAAACCTGTGGGCGCAGTTATGGTTTTATTTGACCCTAAAGTTGCGTTATTTGGAAAACTACAGAATCTTCATTTGAACACAGATAGTGATGAAACATTGTTGTTGAAGGCGGGAGAAAATAGCACGATATTTATAAGTCCTTTGAGGGGAGTGTTTAATATATTTTATCAAATATCAAAAGATAATCTGGATTTGGCTGAAAATTTTGCTGTTAGTAAACCGGGTGCTTTTTTACAGGCAAAAGATTATAGAAATAAAAATGTTCTGTTAACTGCCCGGAAAATAGAGAATACCCCCTGGATATTAATGCAGAAAATAGATGCAGAAGAAGCGCTTGAAGAATCTAATTCTCATCAGCAATTTGTTTTAATAAATTTCTCGCTGTTGTCAGTTTTAATCGTTGCTTTATTTGTTGCAGTTTGGCGACATAGTACCAGTGTTAGATTGCAGAAAATGACAACTGAGCTTGAATCAAGAACCGTTTTGTTAAATGCAGTTACAGATAATATTAATGAGCATATATTTTTAGTTGATAATGAAGGGCATTTTGTATTTTCTAACTCATCGCTGTCAAATAGTTTAAATGTTAAGGCTGATGATCTGACAGGAAAAAACATGGCCAATGTTTTTGGTCCTGATGTATCTGAAAAATTACAGTCATTAAAATGTGCGCATGATGATATTGCGCAAGGCTGCATAATTCCCCTGTCATTAGCAGATACGGAAAGTGTTTACCATGTGTCATCTGATGTGCTGCAACAGGGCGAATATAAAAATGCTAATTTATACGTATTGCATGATATAACCAGTCTTAAGAGTGCGCAGGAAAAACGAGATCGATTGGCGCGAGGAATTATATCAACACTGGTTAAGGCTGTTGATTTATATGACCCGCATTGTGTTGATCATTCAGAGCGAACCCGAGAAGTTGCAGTTGATATTGCTCATGAATTAAAGTTATCAGAAACACGTTGTGAGGCGCTAGAGATGTCAGCATTGTTAGCAAACATAGGCAAGCTATTTGTACCAAAAGAAATCCTGATAAAAATGGATGCGCTATCAGAAGATGAAAGTAAAATACTTCGAAAGCATATTGAGTTTGCGGTTGATATTTTGAAACAGCTCGAGTTTGAAGGGCCTGTTGTAGAAATTATTGCACAGAAAAATGAAAATCTTGATGGCAGCGGTTACCCTAAAGGCTTAATGGGCGATGATATTATGCTTGAATCACGTATTTTGGCTGTTGCCAATGCCTTTGTTGCCATGGCAAGTTCTCGAGCATACCGGCAGGGGCGGCCAATAAAAGAGGTTGTAGATATTTTATTAGAGCAGACAGACAGTCATTATGACCGTCATGTGGTTGCAGCATTGTTCCATATTGCTGAAAACAAGAGTGACTGGAAAAAATGGCAGGTTGTTAATCAGGCAACTTAGAATAAGAAAATTATAATATACTGTTTGTGTTTTGATCGGCAGAGCGACATTATTAAGCGTTTATGTCGCTATAAATACAACTTCCATTAGAGAAGCATGATATCTTATGTTACACATAATGGTAGTTATAAAAATACAGGCTAGTTGCTTGTTTTTAAACAATAAAATTAGAAATAAATCGAGTTTGTCAGGAGAAATTTTTAGCCATGTATGAGTCTTTTTATGGGTTAAAGGAAAAACCCTTTACCCTATTGCCCGATCCAGAATACCTTTATATGAGTCCCAAGCACCAACGGGCTTTGACTTTGCTTGAATATGGCATGATGAATCAGGCGGGATTTAGTGTTATCTGTGGTGATACGGGGGCAGGTAAAACAACGCTTATTAGACGATTACTAACAGAATTGGGTGATGATACAACCGTTGGCCTTATAACAAATACACATCAGTCTTTTGGTGATTTATTAGACTGGGTTTTAATGGCGTTTGGGCTTGATAGTGAAGACCAGAGTAAGTTTAAAAAACATCAAATGTTTGTTGAGTTTTTAATCGAACAATATGCTCAAAATAAACGCACAGTATTAATTGTTGATGAAGCACAAAATATAAAGGCCGACATGCTTGAAGAGCTGCGCATGTTATCAAATATTAATGCTGATAAAGATCAGGTGTTGCAGGTTATATTGGCAGGTCAGCCTGCATTACGTGACACCTTACGAAAACCTGAACTGATGCAATTTGCACAGCGCATAGCTGTAGATTATTACCTTGAATCTTTAAGCAGAGAAGAAACAACCGTTTATATACATCACCGCTTAAAAGTGGCGGGTGCAGATAAACCAATTTTTACAGATGAAGCCTGCGATGCTATTTACAGATACAGTGGTGGTACACCAAGATTAATTAATCTTTTGTGTGATACCACTTTGGTTTATGGCTTTGCAGAGCAGACAGAAACAATAACTAAAAAACTGGTAGATGATGTTGTTCGTGAACAGCATGGCAATAGTATTGTGCCTACATTTAATAACCCGCTGGTGGAGAATAAAGTAGAACGACAGGAAAAAGTAACATCTGAATTAATAGAAGAAGAGCTTATAGCAGAAGAATTAGAAAATAAAATCACAGAAAATTCAGAAAGTGAAGTTAAAGAGCAAAGTAATGCAGCGATTGCTGAGCATGGTAAACGTGCAGGAAATGCAGCCTCAAATTTTAATTCTGTTGTTAGTACCGGTACAACTCAGGTTGATGGTAATGCTTCTGCATCATCTAAAATATTGAGTAATTCAGAAATATCTGGCAAGTCAGTGGATTCAAATATAACGCCCATTAATCAAGATACAGCAATAGAAGAAGATAAAGCAGAAAAAGAGGTCAGGTTAAAAGCTGAAGAGAAGAAAGAAACTATTGCAGAACAGGAAAGAAAGCTTGCTGAAGAAGAATTAGATAATGACGAATCGCTTAAGGAAGATACTAAGGACGCTGTAGAGAGTAGCGGCTTTAAAAAAGATTTCATTGAAGATAAAGACACAAATGTAGATAACAAAAAAGAAATAGAAGAAGAGCTGGTATTTGAGCATGTAGAAGATGAAGAACAAGATAAAACTCAAGGAAACCGAACCACGCAACAACCTGTTGAAGATGTTTATCCCATAATTCATGTGGAAGATAGCACAAAGAAAAATATCAATATATTAGTATTGGGTTTTGCTGGCGGCATGTTGCTTGCTGCAATACTTATTATGATTATGGCTTATGTTATGTTTGGTAATAACATGCAAGCTGTTCCTGAGCAGGTGCAATCACCAGAAAATATTACTGCACCATTGTCTACGGAAACTGAAATTGTACGGCAGGCAGAGATTAAGCAACAGGAACGCCAAAGGCAGCAAGAGCTTGGAAAAGCCAGATTACAGGCCATAGAAAAGGAGCGTGATGCAGCTATGGCCATCACTAAAGCATTAGAGCGTGAACGTGATGCAGCATTATTAGCAGCAAAAGCGCAGCAGGAAATGCGATTTGCTGAAAAACGTGCAGTTGAAATTATTGCTCAGCAAGAGAGAAAAGCAGCAAGGGAAGTAAAAAAAGCTCAGCAAAGAGTGAGGGAAGCAGAATTGGCAGCAGCAAAAGCCAATGAGAGAGAACGAGTAATGAAAATACAGGTGATGAAGGCTAAGCTGGCGGCACAGAAGAAAAAAGATGCATTAGCAGTACAGGTTAACTCTAGTCCTGTTGTTACTCATTTAGCACCTAAAGATATAAAGCCAGTTAAGAAACAGGCAAAACCAAAAGGGTTAACAAAATTTTCTGCAAATCCATGCTCAAGTCCATCCGCAAAATTTTTGTCTACCTGTAAAAAATAACTTTTCCTGGTAGAGATGCGCTTAGCTTTAGTCAACTATCTTTTGTTTATGAAAAATAAATCATATAAATAAATGAAACCTAATAACACAGATAAAAAAGTAGCATTATATTGGCGCAGAACAAAAATAATCGCCACATTAGGCCCGTCTTCTAATACAGATAAAAAAATAAAAAGTCTGATTAAGGCAGGGGTTAATATATTCAGGTTAAATATGTCTCATGGGGATCATGAGGAACATAAAAAATCTGTTTGTCTAATAAGAAAAATATCGAAAGAGATGGGGGAGCAAGTAGGAATATTGATGGATCTGTGTGGTCCAAAAATAAGAGTTGGAAAGTTTATTAATGGTCAAATAACACTTAAGTCAAATGCAGAAATCATTATTAGTTGTACAGACAAAATAGGTGATGAGGGGCTAATAATTTCCCAATATAAGGACTTGTACAAAGATGTAAAAAGGCATGAAAGAATACTTCTTGATGATGGCAATTTTGAGTTATGTGTAAAACAGGTAAAAGATAAAAATATAATCTGTAAAGTTATTTATGGCGGTTTTTTAAAAGAAAATAAAGGCATGAATTTGCCTGATTCAAAAATTAGTGTATCAAGTTTTACTGCAAAAGATAAAAAAGATGCTGCATTAGCAATAGAGGTGAAAGCTGATTTTCTGGCATTAAGCTTTGTCAGGTCAGAGAATGATATAGACGTACTTAAAAAATTTATAAAAAATAGAAAGGCAGATATACCTGTAATTGCAAAAATAGAAAAACCTGAAGCGATTAGTAATATAAATGAAATATTGAAAATATCTTATGGGATTATGATAGCCAGGGGTGATTTAGGTATTGAATTGCCAGCTGAGAAAGTGCCGTTAATACAAAAAGATTTAATTAATAAGGCGCGCTACTATCATCGGCCTGTAATTGTCGCCACTCAAATGATGGAATCCATGATAACCAACTCCAGGCCAACAAGGGCAGAAGTAGGTGATGTAGCAAATGCTGCGCTATTAAGTGCTGATGCAGTAATGTTGTCTGCAGAGACAGCAAGTGGTAAGTACCCAGTTAAAGCAGTGCAAACAATGGATTGTGTACTACGTGAAATTGAGAGCTATCAATGGAAAAAAAATAGTTTTGGAGAACGTATTGCGGATGAAGAAGGTGATCCAATGCCGTCTGATAGAAAGGCAGTAGCACATGCTGTTTATGCATTGGCGCAGGATCTGAAACTTCAGGGGATTTTAGTTCCAACAAGAACAGGAACAACCGCGAAAGTTCTATCAGCAAACAGGCCAACATCACCACTGCTTGGTGTGTGTTCAGATGAAAAAATATGCCGCCGGCTCAGTTTGCATTGGGGAGTTATTTCTTTTCATATAAAAGAAAAAGAAACGCGTGACTGGAAAGCTTTATGCAAGAGCCTTTCAAAACAATGTAATTTTACAAGAACAGGTAATATGGTTTTATTTGTATCAGGTTTTAATCATGACCCAAAGTTAAGTGAGCCTGTTATGAAGCTAATGTATATTGCTGATTATAAATAATTGGGGGTGTAATATTTTCTGTGTAAGTGTCTATCATTAATGCCAGAAATGGCTAGGATAGGACATTATGAAAACAGAAGATAT
>CAZFUY010000108.1:0-9379 GCA_964522445.1 uncultured Thiotrichaceae bacterium
ATTTAAAATCTTTTGGCCTTAAAGTTCTGCAACAGGATGTTAGCAATCATTTAATTTTAACCACATCCCCATATACACAATGCCCTATACGGGTGATTTATTTATCTGTATTTTCTACTAGACTTTATTATCAGGAAACGTAAAATCTTAAACCGCATAAGCTGTAGCTAATACACTTATGCGGTATTTTTTTATAATGCGAGGTTTTCACATGCCCCTCCCCAGCAATACAAGCCTCCGAATTGGCATCATTTCTGATACCCACGGCCATATTGACCCAAATATCATTAATACTATTAAAACCTGCGAACATATTATTCATGCGGGTGATATCTGTGGCGCTCATATACTTGAGCAACTTAAAACAATCTCAAATAATGTAATTGCTGTTGCCGGAAACAATGATACTTCTGGAATATGGCCAATTGAAGAGACTTACATTGTTAATACTCTGCCGCAAATAGCAGAAATCGATCTGCCTGGCGGCAAACTAATTATCGAACATGGCCACCGACATGGCATGCAAAAGCCCTGTCATAAGTCATTAAGGCACACTCATCCACAGGCACGTGTTATTGTTTATGGACATACGCATACTATGCTGGTTGATAAGGATGAAGATACATGGGTGATAAACCCCGGTGCTGCTGGAAAAATGAGAACACGTGGCGGCCCATCCTGTTTAATACTAACGGCTTCAGAATCAAAATGGGATGTGGAAATGATTCGCTTTCCTTTAGAAGAATTAGCACAGGCATAACCCTGAATTAATCTCGGCTTTTATTCCACTCAATCAGGTCACCCGCCGGCATTGGTCTTGCGATGTAATACCCCTGAGCAATATCACACCCCATCTCTTTCAATAACAGCAGCGTTTCTTTATCTTCCACACCCTCTGCAACCACATGCATATTCAGTTCATGACCCAGCATAATGCAGGTTTTTACTATACCTCGCGCATCTTCATCCTGACTCATATTCATAACAAAACTTTGATCCACTTTAAGCTCTGTGAATGGGACTCGATAAAGCTGTGACAGGGATGAATACCCCGTACCAAAATCATCAATAGATAGCTCTATGCCTTTCATACGCAATCGTGTGAGTATATCCAGCGATGTCACCAGCTCACCCATCAAAGCACTTTCAGTGACCTCCAGCGTTAACATCGAGGGGTCTAACCTGTGATTGTTCAGCATATTGCTCAACTGTTCAGGTAGAGACAGTGAGGTAATATTTTCAGCTGAGATATTGACAGAAACCTGAAGCATTAGATCTTCAGCTTTCCAGAATAAAGTCTGCTCCACAGCCTGCTTAATAATCTGTCCTGTTAAATCACCAATAAGACCACTTTTTTCAGCCAGTGGGATAAATAAATTAGGATAAATTAACCCATGCTCTGGATGCTGCCAGCGCACTAAAGCCTCAACACCCGATAATGAATCACTTTTAATATCAATCTGCGGCTGATAATGCAACACCAGTTGCTTATTAAGAATAGCGTCTTCCAGCTCACCCACTGTAAGCTGTAACTCATTGAAGTTACCCTCTGCTGCTTTATGCTTTTTACTCTGGATATATGCCTGTACAATATCCTGCAACACTTTGAACTGTAGCGGCTTACTAAGTGTGGCAATAATATCCAGTGAATGCGCCCGGGCTAATTGCTCTGCCGAATGAAGCACACCTGAGTCATAACCACTGACCAGAATCAGAGGTAAAACATGTCCATTTTCCGCCAGCCGCCTCATAACTTCTATACCATCCATCTCTGGCATATTAAGATCCAGTATAAGAATTGAACCTTCAGAAAATAAGCTATTTTCTTCAAAAAATGTTGCGGCTTTTGTATAAATACTTGCCTGATACTCCATCAAATGAACAAATTCACCCAGCATATTTGCAGTCTGCTGCTCATCATCAATGATATATACAGTCTCAATAGTCATTAAATATTATTTCCCAAATGATCTGTGCCAGATATTTTAAGAGCATGCTCAATGTGACTTGCTTTTCCCTCACAATAGGGCGCTATTGCCTTATCCATACCCATAATATGATTTGTTAACCAGTCTGCTATAAATTCCACCAATGCTTCTGCCGTCAGTTTTCCAAGATCATGTTCTTTAATACGTCGCCCAACTTCTTTAATCAACAACTGATGAACCTGCTGATGTTTAATCAGACCTGGATATTCACAAACTTTCATTAAACGTTCTTCTCGTTGAAAGTGATATTGTGTGTAATCAAATAATTCATCCAGAATATTACTTATTTCTTTATTATCTGGATTATCGCTATTCAATACGGCTATACAACGGTTAACCAGTGACACGAGAACTTTATGATCCTGATCAATCTGGGGAATACCAATACTTAAGTCTTCCGTCCACGTAATAAAGCTTACAGGTTTATTACATAATAAAGATGTCATATTAATTGCTGGTTGATGCGTGCCACCATCAAGCAATATGCGTATTTTTTGCAGTAATTCCTGTCGCTTAAAAGGTTTGTGAATTAAATTCTGATGCAAGTAATCATCTGGTATATTTATATGCCGATCATCACTAAAACCGCTGACCAGCTGAATTTTTACGCCGGGATATTTTTTCTGAACAAATGCAGCAAGCTCATAACCATCCATCTCAGGCATAATGACATCAGAAATAACAAGATCTATAGATTCATTTTCAAGAATCTCCAGAGCCTGATGGCCTCTTTCAGCACAAAAAACACTATAGCCCTGCTCAGTTAATATTTCAGAATTTAAGTAAAGCAATGACGATTCATCATCAACTAATAGAATCGTTTCTGTACCCTTAATGTCTAGCATATTAGTTTCTTCTACGGGATGTTCATTACCTGCACTTTCCTGATAACGTGGAAAATAAAATACAAATTGTGAACCATGGCCTAACTCAGAATAAACTTTTATAACTCCTTTACTTCGCTCTACAAAACCATACACCTGGCTTAAACCCAGGCCTGTGCCTTTTTCTCCCTTGGTTGAAAAGAAAGGGTCAAAGATTTTTTCTTTGATAGCTTCATCCATGCCACTGCCTGTATCAGCAATACGAAGCAGGACATAATCACCCGCTTCAAGATTTAACAGATTCGCATTCATTGCATTAATTTTCTCATTACGAGTCTGAATAGTTAGCTGACCATTACCATCTATCGCATGCATAGCATTAATGCTTATATTAAGAATAGCATCTTCCAGATCACCACTGTCCAGCCAGAGCATCCACAAGTTTTCCTCTAGATCAAGTTCCAGTTTTATACGTACAGTCAGTGTTTTCTCCAGCAAATGCTTCTCATATCCCAATAGAGTATTAAGGTTTACCATATTTGCTTCGGATGTTTTCTGCCGTGAGAAAGCCAGTAATTTTTTAGTAAGCTTGGCACCACGCTCACCTGCACGGTGTATTTCATTAACATAACCAAGCAGTTTGGGATGATCATTCAGCATACCTTCCATTAACCCTGAGTAGCCCAAAACCACACCAAGCATATTATTGAAATCATGAGCAATACCCCCAGTAAGTTTTCCCAGAGCATCCATTTTCTGACTACGGCGAAGTTGTCCTTCCTGCTGCTTTGTTTTAGTTAGGTCCTGACAGGAGCCAATAAACCGCATTTGCCCATCACTCCCCCGAGGCAATTCAGCAACTGATAATCGCATTGGGAAAGTATCTTTATTTTTACGCTGAGCTTCTACTTCACGAATAATGCCAACAACATGAGCATCTCCTGTTTTTACATAACGTTGAAGGTAACCATCATGCTGTTCTGCAATAAAATCAGGCATAAGGTGATTAACACTTTCTCCAATAATCTGCTCTGCAGAATAACCAAATAATGTTTCTGCCGCTTTACTAAAACTATGAACAATTCCAGCTTCATCAATAGTAATCACCGCATCCAGCATAGAATTAAGCATATCTCGTTGCTCAGATTCTTTTTTTGATAAAGCTCTGAGCGCCTGATGCTCCTCAGTAACATCACGCATAACTTTAATAAAACTATTTTCTCCCTGTATTAAAGATATTGAGAAATCAAACCAGGTTGATTCATCAATTTCTAGCTCATAAGAAAATAATTCCATTCCATTTTCAATCGCCTGACAGACTGGACATTTTTCCTTATCTATATTGTTATTATGAAAAACGCCATGAGTATGCCTACCAATTAAATCAACACTTGATTGATTTGCAAGAGAACACGCCTGTTTATTGGCATGTTGTATAACACCTTTCCTGTCAACAATAATAGTTGCATCAGGTACAGCATCATAATAGGTCTCAGCTTTTGACATTGCACTAAAAGGATCACGCAAAGTTGTTTTAACTACAGCAATAAAAATAAGCCAGAATGAAAATAATTTTAAAATATGTCCAACAAGATTTGATACCCCATAAACATCAACATAAAAAGTAAAAGCCATTTCAGCCATCATAGTGAGAACGATGGAGATAATTATCAATAAAAAAACTCGTTGATCCATTAGTTTACGTTGTCGATACAGATAAAATGCACCTGCAGCAAGAATACTGATAATGGTATATTCACTGTAAATCTTAAAATTTGTCAGTCCTTTTCCTTCAATAAATGTTGTGGGAAAATAACCAGACATAATCAGTGTCAACAATCCAATTGCGCCAAAAGCAAATAATAAAATTGCATAATTTCGTTTCAGTGAATGCGCCAGGAACCAGGGCGAGGTTAGCAGCAAAATAGCTTCCAGATAACGCGTACCAATCCAGAACTGAATGGCTATATCCGCCCCTGTTACTGGAATAACAGACATGCCTTTATAGGTTAGCGCATGAATCATATCCAGCGCAGCAATCCAGAAATACCCACACCCCAGATACATTAAAAAATGATTACGGGTGAAACTATACATCTGCCAGGCTACAACAGTCGTTAATATAGCGACAACAATGGTAAAAAATTCTGCCAGCGTATGAAATAAAAGAAAGCTAACCTGGCTAGACATAATCAGCAACAATACTAAAAACACTGGCAGCATTAATGTTTTAGCGTCCATTAAATTGCGTGAAGCACTAGACATAAATATTTACCCGACATCTCACCAGCTGAACAAACTCACCAGATATATCGATTGTTTGTTTTTTATCACCAACAATATGAAAAGTAGGCACAATAAATCCCTGATATTATTTAAATTAATTTCTTAATATTGTCTATAAGCTCTTCTGTTTCAAACGGCTTGCTTAAAACCACTTTAATACTATCTAAATCTTCACTTATCGAATCTTTGTTATAACCAGTTATCAATATAACAGGCACATTAGTTTTGATATCAGTAACTGATTTGGCAAGATCAATTCCTGTTAAGTCAGGCATATCCTTATCTGTAATTATCAAATCATATATATCAGGGTTTTTGCTAAAATTTATTAATGCGTTTTTACTATTTGTTTCAACTGTTACGTCATAATTATAATGCCTGATAATTTCAGCTAACACATTTGCTACAGACGCTTCATCATCAACTATTAGTATATGTATTTTTTTATCAATCTTCTGTTCTACTTTCTGATCAATTTTATTAGTTAAATCATCACTAATAGACAAATCTTCTTCAGGTAATAACAACTTAAATTCAGTATATTCCCCTACAATAGATTCAACAAAAATATGCCCCTGTTGATCATGCAGCATTCCATGTAAAGCAGATAACCCCATACCTGTGCTGCCTTCTCTTTCTCTAGTAGTAAAAAACGGCAAAAATATATTTTCCATATTTTTTAAGCCAATACCTTTCCCCGTATCATGAATAGATAAAGCAATAAAATGTCCATCTACATTTTCATGGCATGAACTACAGGTTTTATCAGTTATCCTTTCTTTATGAACACTAATAGTAATAACACCTTCACCATCTATTGCCTCAGCTGAGTTAATAACCAGATTCAATATCATTTGATGTAAACTTACAGGATTAACACTAACTGTTGGAACATTATCTAATTGAGTTAATAACTTTACTGATGAGGGCAATGTTGAATTCAGAATTTTAATTGATTCTTTTATCACATCCACAACATTAACAGACTGGACTTCATTTATATCATTTCGACTAAAGGCCATCATCTGCCTTATAAGATCTCGCGCAAGTTTTCCAGCAATAGATATTTCCTGCAAATAATCTATTAAGTCTTCATTTGAATATTGCTCTGCTTCCTCTACTGCAAGCTCAGCATAACCCAGTATGCTTGCCAACTTATTATTAAAATTATGAGCAATACCTGCCGTTAATTTATCTATAGCTTCTATTCTCTGAGCCTGATTTAATTGACTTTGAAGCTGATGCTGTTTTGTTATATCTCGCTTTATAGCAATATAATGCGTAACTATTCCTTCATTATTCTGCACTGGAGTAATACTTTGTTCTTCCAGATAAAGAACTTGATCTTTACGTTTATTCCATAATTCACCATGCCAGATATTCCCGGAAGAAATTGTATCCCAGAGATCTTTATAAAATGATGGGTCTTGCTTCCCCGATTTTAGTAGCCGTGGATTATTGCCTGTTACTTCCTGCAGTGAATAACCAGTTAAGGTTTCATAAGCAGGATTAACCCATATAATATTTCCATTAACATCAGTGATAACAACACCATCAGCAGCCGCATCTAATGCCAGTTTAAATAAACTATTGGGAGTTTCTGCAGAATAATTTTCTGATATATTAACCATTTTTTTTCTCTAATGCAGAGTGAACCATATCTCTTAATTGAGCTGCTTCAAATGGTTTTCTTAAAATATTATCAACACCCATAAGATTTACTATTTCTAAATAGTCAAAGCGACCTGTTACTCCCCCTCCTCCTGAAATTGCAATAACGGGTAAGTTCGGTAGTTCTTTTTTTAATTCCATAATTAGATCTACACCATGTTTTTCAGGCATTACAATGTCTGTAACTATCAGGTTTACTTCTGACTCAAGGCATATTTTTTTAGCTATAACTCCATTTTCTGCTTCAAGAATTTCATCCACTTCACTTTTAAGCATATTGCGCAGCATTTTTCTAACTGCCGCTTCATCATCAACAACAAGAATTCTAACCATGTTAATACACCTTAAAAAAGTTCTATCTCACCATCATCCATATTGTTCTGCTGCACAGGATTTTTAATTGTTTGTTCAGATAATTTATTTGCATTACTCATGGCCAAATGCAACAGTCCAATATGTTCATCTAATTTCAATACCTGCTCATGCCTTCTAACTGCATTAATATCATTTCTTAAACAGGCCGATGCATCAGTGAAACCCTGCAATGTCTGTACCCGCTTATTAACATGCTCAATTAACTGATTAGTCATATCTTCAAACTGCATTGATTGAATAGCTAAATTTACATCATTACTTATTTCTGCCGCCACACTGGATATTATTTTTAGCTCATTACCCACCTGCTCATTAGTCTGCTCAATTTCATTCATCATTTCATCCATGCGATTTCTTGAATTCATAACCAGTGTCAAATCACTTGCAGCTAACTTCACTACAATTTCTTTTGCCTCATTCATTGTGTTATCTATTTCCTTATAGTTATTACGAACCTCACTACTAAATTGATGACTTCTCTGGGATAAAACACGAACCTCATCTGCCACAACGGCAAAACCACGACCTGCTTCACCCGCTCTTGCAGCTTCAATTGAAGCATTAAGTGCAAGAAGATTTGTCTGCGAACTAATACCATCAATTTCTGATAATAATTTTTCTACTTCATTTATATTTTTGCTCATTTTATTCAAAGCAGAAACCATATGCATACTGCCATCACTCATATCTTTTATGCTTGATGCAAACATAGCAATCATTTCTGTCGCTTCTTCTCGGAAACTTTTTGAGTTTTCTTCTGCATTGGAAGTATTGGTTAATAATGATATAAGTTTACTTACCATATTAAGCTGTGCATTAGACTGAGATTCAAGCCCCTGAAAACTATTAATAACACCTGAAATAGCATCACCCTGAATAGACTTTACTCGCTTAAGCTCATCTTCTATCTGTTTAAACTGTATGCTTTGCTCTTTATCTGCTTCAGACATTAAATTTTCATATTCTATTGCAAGGTCATTTTCAATTTGATCGTTTAGATTTTCTTTTTCTTTATATATAACTGTCTTTGCCAATAAAATATAATTTCCTGCTATCCAACCAGCCACACCTGATAGCAATAATGCCAGTACAAGATAATTACTATATTCATTCAATATAAAATATACAGACAAGCCTGTTAGCAACAAACCAGACAGCCATGCAATGAACACATACTTCATCTTCTGTCCCAATATAACCTGTGTATTTTTTAATACTGACGATTTAGTGTTCATAATATTATTCCATTGCCTCAAGCCATTATTACAGCGTAATAATATTTAAGGACATCACTTTTTGCTTACTCCCAGTAAACTCAGTAACTGAGACCTGTCGACAGGTTTTGACAAACATATTTCTGCACCTGCTGCTAATATTTTTTCTGTATTACTTACAGATGGATAACCCGTCATAGCCATCACACGTATATTCTTTGTTGCTCTATCACTTTTCAGCCTTTCACAAACCTGAAAACCATCCATTCCTGGCATCATTAAATCCAGCAGGACAACATCCGGATTAAACTCATGTACTTTTATTCCTGCATCAAAACCATTATTAGCCAACTCAGGCAGAATCTTTTCAGAATATTTACCTAGCATTTTCATCAGATATTTAGAAAACTGCTTATCATCATCAACAATTAATATACGCAGCACACCATTACCTGATGCAGTCATTTTTATATTTCTTTGCCTGGCAAATTGCTCAACATCTTTGGGTAAGAAACGCCGATGCCCACCTGGCGTTGTCAGTGCTTTTAAATCACCTTCTGCAGCCCATCGTCTTACAGCCGCTGATGACACCATAAGCAGATCAGCAACCTCTCCCGGTGTTAAATATGATTTATCTTCTGCTTTATCAGTCATAGTTATTCCCCATAACCCGATTCACTTGTGACCATATAAAAAACGCACTAGACTAATTTGCGATTTTCACGGATATTGCGATATTTGCGATTTATAAGTCTTGAGCACAAATATAGCGCATACACACAAACAAACAAGATTTAAAACGCTCAAAGCGCTCATTTCAGATAAGCGGTCAATGCTCAGATAAGATATAACGTGAGACCTTTGCACGAGAGAAAATTATTTTAATAGTTACCCATTTCATCGTCATTCCTGCATGTTTCTAGCAGGAATCTCGCATATTTACTGGCTTTAGGCCACTAGATCCCGGCTTAAAAGCATACCGGGATGACGGGATTTGTTTCGTGCAAAGGTCTCAACGTTA
>CAZFUY010000109.1:0-9306 GCA_964522445.1 uncultured Thiotrichaceae bacterium
CATTAAAAATTGAAGGCCGTATTAAAAATGCACACTATGTTTATACCGTAGTCGATAGCTGGCGAAAGCAGGTCGATGAGTTTGTTGATACAGGCAAACTGTTGGCCGACGACTCTAACTTGCATCGTGTATTTAACCGTGACTTTACCAACTCGTTTTTGCAGGGAAACCTCAGCAAAGATATGTTTATCGACAACCCTCGTGATCACAGTGTTAAGCATGCCATTGAAAAAAATAATGCTGTTTTAGTAGAGGATGTTCTACATGTGAAACAGGTGCTTTTCACAGAGAAAAATGAACTTGGGGCAGAACTCGCAGAAAAAATAAAATATATCAGCATTGCTAAACACCCCCTGGCATTAACTTTTTCTGGACAGTTGAACGCGCCTTTATGTTTAACGATGATGGTAGGTGATAATGACAAAATTTACCGTGTGCAAACTCAATCAGCGCTTATGCTTGCCAGTCAGTCGGCTATCGATCAAACGACTTTAGAAAAACGCTTTAAAAACTTTGCTAGTAACAATTACCGCATTGAAGGTTTTGAGTGTAATAGTTTGGGTGATGGCTTAACTATTCCGTTTAAAGAGCTGACATTATTGAAAAATAAAGCGGCTTCATTATTAAATAATTCAGTAGATATCATTCCTTCTATTGATATAACACCGTTAGAGAAATATAAAAAAATCCCTAAAGATTCGACGGGAAAACCCAGTTTGTCTATATTAATTGCCGACGAAAAAGATTTGTACCTGTGTGACCTTACCGACGCTGATGTATATTTTAAATTACCAGAAAGTCTCAAGACAGGCTGCAATAAATATATCGATATTTTATTGCGTAATCCTCGTCTGATTCCATGGTTTCCTGCGGTATTAATTGGTAAAGATTACGATGAATCTGTACGGCTACTTGAACGCGTTCGTCCTAAACGTATTGTCAGTAATAACACCGGCATTGCCTATAAAGCATTTGAAATGGAGATTGAGTGGATTGCTGGCCCGTTTTTAAATACCACCAACTCTTATGCATTATTAACATTGAAAGAAGAATTAAATTGTGCTGGCGCTTTTATTTCAAACGAAATTAATCGTATGCAAATTAAAAACATTGCATGCCCGAAAAACTTCAAACTGTTGTACAGTATTTATCATCCGATTTTAATGATGACCAGTCGCCAATGTTTCTTCCAACAAACCGTAGGCTGTAAAAAGTCCACGATTGAAGATGGTTGTATGTTGAAGTGCACTAAAGCGACGACTATAACAAATGCAAAAGGTGTTTCTTTTGCGGTAGATAAACAAAAAGGCGGTTACCCAGGTATTTATAATAATGAGCAGTTTTTAAACGTTAACATCGTCAGTGATCTTGCCGATTTATTTGATGAGTTTTTTATTGATCTTACTAATATTGGCGCTGGCTCAAAAGCTGTGCAAGACAAAGCGCAATTGATTAAAAACTTTGAAAACCTGTTAAAAGGTGATGGTCAGGCACCACAGCAATTAAGCAATATGATTAGCGTATCGACTAACGCACAATATACTCAGGGTTTGTAAAGTGATGGCTGGTTTTGTTATTTTTGAATGCTGATATTGTTATTGGAATCGAAATTAGACTTAGATTGGAATGGGTATTAAAGGCGCAAACCTTATGATATTACCAATACTGTATTCCCTTCAGTCTGATGAAAGTATTAATTTAACAACAGATTACTTTGTCATTTTTAAAAACTTGATCAATTATATCTTCATAATTTTTATTTTCACGTAAATCAATTACAGTTACCTGAGATGATTCTTGATGGTTAGCAATCATTTCGTTGGTTGTAGCATTGGGTTTAGACTTTAATAAGTATAATATATTCATAATTGTCCATATTTAATAATTTATGATGTGGTCGTAATCAAGCAGCTTCGAATGTAAATCTTTGGTTGATAGTTGTGTCATATTTTTATTATCTGGTTCGTTGCTAAAAAAGGGTAGTTCCATTTCAGATGCAATTTCCATCATCATTTCAACATCTTCGTCTGATGTATCTAATTTTGAATTGATAAAAAATATATCAACTTCATCGTCCAGCAGTGTAATGCCGGAGCTCATTCGAATAGCTTCTGCCTGGCGGGTATTAATTAATACAGCAATTTTACTCATGATTAAATTTTCTTAAGGTTAAATGTTTATAATTCGATCTGCATTGTTGTGCATCATAGCATTTTGTAATTGACTGCCTTCAGTAATACCATCTGGTATCATATCTGCTGTAATGCCTCTTAAATGGCAGCTTCTATCGCAAAGGCTCATATTGATATTGTCTGATTGATTCAGCGTAACGATATCTTCATCCTGGCAATAGAAAACACCTTCATCCATCATGAAAACAGATAACTTATGACCTTTATTTAAACCGGCTTTAATTATTCCTATAACATCTTCTTTATAGCCGTTTGTGATGAGTAATAAACCTAAATTCATAATTATCTCACTTGTTGTGTTAATTTAAAATTTGTTAACAGTGTGACTATAGTTCAATTATATGTTTCATACCTATAGTTGCTTTTTCAAAGCATGAAATCATAAGTTATGAAGCAGTATTGCCAATACTATGATGTTTTTATACGGTGATTCTAAATACTGTGCTGAGTACAGACAGTTTTTATTCACTGATATACACAGGCTTACATGGAATGATGTTGAAGATGAGATGACATTTGAAGAGTTATGGCCAAATATTGATGAGATAATCAGCAAGTAGAATACTTAGTTGCCCACAATGTGTTAAATTGTACTGAAAATTGAGCCAGAAATAGCTAATTTTTGCAAATGTTGTTGACCCAGAGTGAGTCGTCTAATCACTTGAATTTAGAAACTAAAACCACATTACTAGGGTCAATAAATAGTGCAAATGGTGGGTCAGATTTGTGTGCAATTTAACAACTAAGGCAGTTACACAGAATTATTTACACCGTCGGTTCACGATTTTTGCTATTGAAAAAAGTTGTGCCCCTTTTGCCTGCTGCTGATGAGGGCGTTATATTTTAAAAACCATCCAGGTAACTCTTACAGCCAATGTTAAAAATCAATAAGAATACAATCAAGTTTCATCACAAAAATGAAACTCATAGTGAATCTCTCTTTAAATTTTTGGCTCTAATATCAATTGTAATAGCCTATTTTTTATATATGAGCTGGAAATATGATGCTTCAACTGGGTTGGGGGTTTCCATATTAACTTGGAGTTTTTTTGTGTTGTGCACTCCAGTAGCTGATGGTGGTTTTATTCTTGCTTTCCCTGTTAGGTTGCTCTTTAAAATTAAAATGTCAATTACTCAAGCTGTGCTGTGGTTTGTTGCTGTTGGGCTTAATGTTTTTTATATATCAACAAGTCCTGATAGTTATGATTTAACATTCATCACCAAGTTGTTAAAGCATATTTTATCTGAACCATACCCATACTGGAGCATCCTGATAATTAGTGCTCTTGGAACATTTTTATCGATACTTTTTGGAGATGAAATGATGGATGTTGCCTCACATAAAGAAAGAGAGATTAGCCACCGTCATGGAGCAGAATATCACTCTCTTATTGTATTAGGGCTAGGAGTTCTTACAGTAGTTGCTTATTACTATTTGTTAAGCAGTTTGAATGTGACTTTGCCAGAATAATGCAACAAAAATATAACAAGGCACTGCACTTGACCTGTACTTAACCCACTTTAATTGGTTTTACCCCAACTTAACGGATACTTCATTAAGGGTGATAATACACTCAGAGGTGCAGTATGCGAACAAGAAGAAAATACAGTCAGGAATACAAACAGGAAGCGGTACAGTTAGTTCAGCAATATGATGTTTCCTTAACTCAAGTAGCCAGCAATCTCGGCATTAATGCAAATATGCTTGCACGTTGGTGTAAAGAATATAGTAACTCAGAGAAGAGAGCCTTTTCAGGACAGGGTAATTCCGGAGACCAGGAAATGGCTCAACTCAAAAGGGAGTAGCAGCAAGTTAAGAAGGAACATGATTTTTTAAAAGAAGCGGCAGCGTACTTCGCCAGGGATGCAAAATGAAGTACCACATGATAGAACGTTGTCGCGATTCTTTTCCTGTTACGATGATGTGCCAACTGCTGAAAGTTTCGCCCAGTGGCTATTATGACTGGCGCACTAGAGAACCAAGTCAACAGCAGCAGAGTAATACACGACTATTACGAAAAATTAAAAACCTTCACTCAGAAAGTGATGGAGTATTTGGCAGTCCACGCATCAGGGAGGAGCTGCGCTATCTTGGTGAAACATGCAGTTTAAATCGTGTTGCTCGATTAATGCAGCATGCATCCATTGCAGGCATACCTTCTCGCAAGCAATGGTGTAATCGCAAATCATCACAACGGCCAGACCATGTCATTAATCACCTGGAGAGAGATTTTACAGACTCAGAACCTGATACTAAATGGGTGACTGATATTACCTACATTCGTACTGGTGAAGGCTGGTTGTATTTAGCTGTCATTATTGATTTGAGCTCACGTCAGGTTATTGGTTGGTTAATGAGTCATCGCATGGAAAAGCAACTGGTAATACAGGCTGTATTAATGGCACTCTGGCAGAAACAACATCATAAATCTGTAATTCTACATTCTGATCGTGGCTCACAATATACGAGTCATGAATATCAGCTATTTCTAAAAGCACATAATATTGTGAGCAGTCTGAGTGCGGTAAGAAGTTGTTATGATAATGTAGCGGCTGAAAGTTTTTTGGTGTTTTAAAGCGTAAACGTGTTAATCGTAGAAAATATTTAACTCGATCAGAAGCCAGAGCAGATATATTTGATTACATTGAACAGTTTTATAATCAACATAAGAAACGTTTTTTAAACAGTGATAATATTCAACAAATTACTCTTAGCTGAGTGTCCGGATAATCGGGGTAAAACCATTGCTGGGATAATGCATTTATGGAGTCATTTTACCATTCACTTAAAACTGAAATGGTTTACTTTATGAAATTTAAACATTTAACGGAAGCAATTGCACACATAATGTATTACATTAGTTTTTATAATTACAAGCGGCTACATTCTGGTTTAGGGTATATAGCAGATCTAGCAGATCAAGGGGTCACAGATCAAGGGGTCAGACTCGCTGAAGGTTCTGCTCCCTTGATTTCTTGTTGATTGCTCTATTGCCAGGTGCTTGATTGCGAATTGATATATGCCTAAGCTTTACCCTTCCATGGTATAAGATAATTCTCAGCTTTACGCATGAGCACATCTATACTGTAACCAATAATGCCAATTAAAATAATGCCCATAATCACAACATCGGTTTGCTGAAATTTTGATGCGGCTATAATCATTTTTCCCGCGCCTTTTTCGGCTGCAACCAGTTCAGCTGCTACAACTGTTCCCCAGCATACGCCCATGGCTACCCTGGCTCCGGTAAATATATCTGGCAGTGAGTTGGGAATAATAATGTGAATTAATATCTGCATTTTAGATGCCCCCAGGGAATAGGCGGCATGAATTTTTGAAATATTGATGCCCGATACACCCGCGCGTGCGGCGATGGTCATGATCCATAAAGCGGCAAGAAATAGCAGACTGATTTTTCCTGTTTCCCAGATGCCAAACCAGATAATAATTAGCGGAATTAATGCCAGTGGTGGAATAGGGCGCATAAACTCAACCATGGGATCAAACCAGCCGCGCACCCAGCTATTTAAACCCATTGCATAACCCAGTGGAATACCCACAAGGCAGCCTAGCAAAAAGCCAGCAATTACTCTAAGTAGCGACCAGCCGATGTTTTCAAGCAGGGATACATTCTGGTAACCATCACGGGAAATTTCTATAAACCGTGAGATAACTGCTTCTGGTGGCGGCAGCCAGATAGCTTCCATCTGCCAGCCTTTATCCGGTGTAAAAGAAAGGCTGCCTTTTGCTGTCATCGTAACCTGGCCATTATCTACTTTAATGGTTTTCTGGGGCGTAACTGGCTGGCCATTTATGGCGGTAATCTGATAATTCTTTTCTCTACCGCCATTATCATTTCTTTGTACACGTATAAGTTTGCTGCGCCAGGCATTTACAATAACAGCATCGTCTTTGGCAAAACCAGATTGATTTTTTTCAACGTTTAAAGGAACTGATGATATTTTCTTGTCTTCATCAATAGGTTTTACATGAATATAAACCCGGGCACTATCGAACTGATCTTGTGCATTGCGGGCGGTATAGTCAAAAAAAGTATCCCCTAAAAATGGGCCGGGAACGTGGATGGGTGAAAGTGTTGAACCAGTAAATGCTGCCCAGATAAAAAATAACGTGATGATAGAAATAATGGAGGCACTACGATTAGGTGTAACTGCACTTTCATCACCAAAAGTAACGGTTTTTCTTCCGTTGAAACTGTTTTTTGCATGGTGTTTTCTGGTTAGAAAATGATAGCCCCAATAATATGCAAGGTAAGCCGCAATAAAAATAATAATGTAAATAATCAGTATCCACATAGCTATAGTTTACCGTTTATAGGGAGACCCATAATCTCTTCTTCCATTTCCCAGATCATAGAAAGAATTTCTTCTCGCTTGTTACGATACTCCTGTGTTTTTTTAACCTCACGTATATCCGTTTTAACCGCCTGTGCAGTAAAACCTAACTGGTATTCTTTGTGAATTCTACCGGGTCTGGGAGCCATAACTAGAAGCCGTTCACCTAATAACAGAGCTTCTTCAACGGAATGGGTGATTAAAATAATTGTTTTGCCAGTTTCCTTCCAGAGCTTAAGTATTAAGGCCTGCATTTTTTCCCGGGTTAATGCATCCAGTGCGCCCAGAGGTTCATCCATTAAAATAACATCTGGGTCATTGGCCAGGCAACGGGCAAGTGCGACCCGTTGTTGCATGCCACCAGAGAGTTCGTAAACAGCTTTATCACCAAAACCATGCAGGCCGACTGTTTCCAGCAGTTCGTCAACCTGTTGATTAATTTGTGTAGATGAAACACCTTTCATGGCTGGGCCAAAGGCAATGTTTTTACGAACACTCATCCATTCAAACAGAGCACCTTGTTGAAATACCATGCCACGTTCTGCATCTGGCCCGGTGATGGATTTGCCATTTAAAATAGTCTGCCCAGAAGAGGGTAATAGAAAACCTGCAATAATATTTAATAGTGTTGTTTTGCCACAACCCGATGGCCCTAAAATAGAAAGTAGCTCACCTTTATGTAAATCGATAGATATATTTTTTAATGCTTCCACACAGCTTCCATCCGGCAAGCTGAATGACATTGAAATATTGTTAATCTGTAAACTGGATTGTGTGGATTTATTCAAGCTGGCTTTTCGTTATTAATTTTTTTGCATGGAATTTATAATTTTGCAGCTGCTTCAAGATAACTTGAATCAACCGCATCGTTATAGTTTTTACGTGCTTTGGGAATAATACCCTGAGTCACAAAAAAATCTGCAACTTCTTTAAGAAATTTTTGTGTGCCACCGCCCAGCCATTTATGACTCAGCTGTTTTTTTATGTCTGGAAATGAAAAACCTTTGATGGTGTCTTTAGTTTCTTTTATATCCATACCCGCCGCTTTAGCGATTACAGGTAGCATTTTATCAGCTCCCTTATCGGCATATTTTGCATTCATCTGTGCGGTTACTTTAAGAAATTTTTCCAGAAGTTCAGCATTCTCCTGTGCCCATTGAGTCGCCACCGTTGTAGCATCAAATACCTGAATGCCCAGTGCTTCTTTTTCGGCACCACTCATTAATACATTGCCATGCTCTTTCATACGACGCAAAGCGCCACCCCAGCCACACACCATATCAAGATTACCTGTTGCAAATGCGGCAGCACCATCAGCCGGTGCCATATCAACAATTTTCATGCTTGAAGTATCCACACCAAAATGTTGCATCTGCTTTAAAAAGCCATAATGAGCGGCAGTGCCAAGAGGTACGCCGACCTGTTTGCCTTCCAGTTCTTTTACATTGCCTGCGTTTATCTCCAAGCTTGAGCGTACCACGCAGTTATCATTTTCTGAGTAAGACACGGCAATATCGACAATTTGAATATCCTGTCCCGCTGAACTTGCTACAACAAAAGGTGGAATCCCCTGAGAAAAGGATATCTGTACATCACCCGATGCCATGGCCGTAGACATAGCAGTGCCCGCATCAAAAGCAACCCACCTGACGTTTACACCCAGTTCCTCATCATAAATTTTCTTAATTTGGGCAAACTGATTCGGGGTTGGCCATTCCTGAAAATAGGCAACAGTAAGTTCTTCGGCACTGGCGATTTCTGTAGTGGTGAATAAACCGATAATTAAGGACAAAGATATGCTGGCAGGATGAAGCAGGGATTTAACTGATTTCATATTCTAATTATTTTAATAATTTAGGGAACAGGCAGTATAAACGATCAAATTTCTTCTGGAATAGATTTTTATATTTGATTTGAAGAAGATCAAGATAGATCAAGGTCAAGATCAATATATCAAGGGGTCAGACTCGTTGATGGTTTAATATTTCTGTGTTAGTTTAAAATTCTATCTACCAAATAAAAGCACAAATATGCCACGCCTACCTCGTTTTGTACTGCCAGGACAACCACAACATATCATTCAGCGCGGTAACAATCGCCAGAATATTTTTAAAAAGAAAGCAGATTATCAGTTTTACCTTGAAAAATTGAGCGAGGCGGCGAGGAAACATAAATGCGATATACATGCTTATGTTTTAATGACAAACCATGTACATATGCTCATTACGCCACATACAGAAGATGGTATTGGAAAATTGATGCAGATGATAGGTCGCTACTATGTGCAATATTTCAATCATTGCAATCAGCGTACCGGGACATTATGGGAAGGGCGATACAAAGCCACATTGATTGATACAGAAAGCTATTTATTAACCTGTATGCGTTATATAGAACTCAATCCCGTGAGAGCAACAAAGATGGTTAAACACCCATCTGATTACCCTTGGTCCAGTTATTCATACAATGCATACGGGGAATATAATGAGATATTGACCCCGCACAAGGTATTTAAGCAGTTAGGCCGAACAGAAGTAGAGCGTCTGTCTGCTTATCGAAAATTGTTCCAGAGGCGATTATCTGAAGAGACATTGGAAGCTATACGAGAAGCCACAAATAAGGCCTGGGTCTTAGGTAGTGAGCGATTCAAAAAAAGAGTTGCTAAAAAACTGACTCGGCCTGTGACATCAAAAGGCCAGGGTGGTGATAGAAAGTCAGAAGAATATCAAAAATCAACGAGTCTGACCCCTTGATTTCT
>CAZFUY010000110.1:0-9286 GCA_964522445.1 uncultured Thiotrichaceae bacterium
ACATAAAAACACTAAAGTCTTGCACTAAAAGTGCATAGTTTTAACTAGCGTACTGAGCCAATAAAATCAGGCCTCAACCTGCAAGTACACCACTCGATGTACCAAACCAGAAATCTACACTCTTCTCAAGAAACTCATCAAATCGCATATAGTGCGATCCATCACATGAAAAGTTCAGGCCAACCATACCATTTATTACATTAAGTGAACCTGCACGTAAATACACATTTTCATCAGCAAATCGCAGACTGCGAAAGATTTCAAACACGGGTACAATTTTTTCTTTCGGAACAATTGCACGCTCATAATAGTCATGCCTTGGGTAGGCCAGACAAATATCAGGATCAATAATCTCATCAAAGTTTAATATTCTGTAATTAAACGGATCATCAACCAGCCATATACTGGCTCGGCTGCTGGAAAAATGAAGCTTGCCATGAAACACACCATGTTCAGCAATTAGTTCATTCATAATAGGGATAACTTCATCCAGATGTTCATCCATCTGGCTCTCAACTCGCTGTTGATGAAATACCACGCTACGAATTGCAGGGTCACCTTTTATCTGCCGCCAGTCATCAGACTCCTGATACCTCTCTTTAATACCGGGTAACTCTCTTAGATCAAAATCTGCACCAAGAAATCCCACCCTTTCACCATCATCATTTCGTATAACCTGAATTGCAGTAAATGATGGCCTCTTTTTATTTCGACTGATATAAGCTTCAGACAATTTAAAATCGGTTGTACCTATTATCCCCTGCATATAAGGACGCTCCATTCTATTGCGCCCAAAATGCCCTTCATCTTTACCTGTCTGAGTGATATTATCGGTTAACTGTATGCCATTATAATCCAGCACATAAAGATGCTTACAATATGACAGCCTCGGCAAGGTATCAGATAATAACAATTCTAATTCATCACGATTATTAAACTGATGCGCGCATTTTATAGCCAGATCGTGCATTTCCTCCCCTAGCATTGCGGTCAATTTTTCCCGCTGCATACGTATAGTTTCTTTAAGACGACTATTCACTCACTATTACCTTCTATTTTTCAGGGTAGCTATATTATCAAAAATTGTGCTTTAAATATTTGCGCATGGAATTAATACTGACAGGCTCAGTATTAATTTTCTGTTCTCCACCAGCCTTTATTCAGAGACTTTATAAAACGATTTAATTCTTAAATTTGAAAAACCATTTTTCTTAAACTCCGTTTTATACTTCTTTGCACTTTTACAAACCCAGCGAGTATTTAATTCCCCGGATGCTTTCATACACAGAGGGAGATCACCACTTTCAGAACTCAGCAAAGAGGGTTCTAAATCACGCCTGGCAAATTCATATGCAACAATATTCCATGCGATATTGTAAAGATCATGTTCAACATCTTGTTTACGTTTTAGAGCCTCTGCCTCTGAAAAACGAACTTCAGATGCGATACTTGTTGATGAGCTGGTTTTAGGCAGATCTAACTCATCACCACAACTATTTACTACAGTTATAACATCAAGCAATCTATTTTTTGAATCCGTATCTTTAAAGCCAGACACAAGATCAGATGAAACACAAAAATCTGCAAAATATAAGACCTCAATTAATGTCTCATATTGCTCTCTGGATAATTTAATATCTACGCCATCCATATTAGTAACCTCACAATTGACAGTGTATGGAAATGACATCCATTTAACCGTATGACTCCCTGTTATTATCTTTACTATGTTTCTCCATAATGACATTAATATCAATATATATCTGCAAAAAACTCAACAACTATGGACTAAAAGTCCTCTCTTAAAAATAATATACTTCTACTTTAGGAAACCACTCTAAATTTTAATTAATCTGCAGGGTGGATCAAGCGTAGCAGATCCACCTGTTTTGCTAATTTTTGTGGATCCGCTACGCTTGATCCACCCTGCTTTTTCTTAAATAGTTCTGGAACAATAAATCTCTGACAAAAGTCAATAAGGTTATCTGCCAAAAGAGATTTATAACCCTTATTTATAAGCCTTAGCTAAAAATCGCCTTGCTCTTCCTGCTGAATTTTCCAGAGGTTTGCATAAAGCCCCTGTTGCTCAAGCAATTGTTGATGACTACCCTGCTCTACAATTCTCCCCTGCTCCATTACCAGAATTTCATCTGCATCAATAATAGTCGAAAGTCTGTGCGCAATAACCAGGGTTGTATGTGCTTCAGCGACATTTTTAAGCGCCTGTAAAATAACCTGCTCTGAATGGGAATCTAAAGAAGATGTTGCTTCATCAAAAATAAGAATACGCGGATTTTTTAGAATAACTCTTGCAATAGCGACACGTTGTTTTTCACCACCTGATAATTTTAAACCCCTTTCACCCACTACTGTTTTATAACCTTCTGGCAGACTCTCAATAAACTCATGAATATTTGCCAGTTTAGCTGCCGCTATAACTTTACTTTCATCTGCGCCTGGTTTTGCATATTGAATATTGTGAAAAATACTGTCATTAAACAATACCGTATCCTGAGGCACAATGCCTATGGCTTCACGTAAGCTGACTTGAGTAACATCATGTATGTTTTGATTATCAATACTAATACAGCCATCATTAACATCATAAAAACGAAACAGTAAACGTGCCAATGTAGATTTCCCTGCACCAGACGGCCCCACCACTGCCAGCTTTTTGCCACTGGGAATTTCAAAACTTATATCATGTAATATTTTACGTTCCGGGTTATATGAAAAGTTAACATGATAAAATTTTATTGATGCATTTTTTACTGATAAATCAACTGGATTTTTAATATCCTGAATTTCAGGTTTTTTATCTAATAGTTTAAACATTAAATCCATATCAGCCATGGCATGTTTCATTGAGCGATAAATAATGCCAAGAAAACCCAGTGGAATAAATAATTGCAACATCATGGCATTAACTAATACAAAATCACCCAGACTTAAATCACCATCAAGCACACCTTGTGCTGCAAAAAACATGACCACTGAAACACCTATCGCAATTATTGCTCCCTGACCAAAATTAAGTAATGCCATAGAGCCTGTACTTTTTACAGCCGCATTTTCCCACAGGCTTAAAGTATTATCATAACGCTCCAGTTCATAATGCTCATTATTAAAATATTTAACTGTCTCATAATTAATAAGCCCATCAACAGCCTGCGAATTTGCCTGTGAATCATGCGCATTCATTTCATGTCTAAAATGCATTCGCCATTCAGTTACTGCCATGGTATAGGTCATGTATATAACCACAGTGCCAAAAGTTATTAATGCGAAATGGGATTTATATTGACTAAATAAAATAATGGCGACCAGAAAAAATTCCAGCATGGTCGGCAATATATTAAAAGTAAGATAATTTAATATGGATGATAAACTTCGTGTACCACGTTCAAGATCTCGAGATATACCACCGGTGCGTCGCTCAAGATGAAAAGACAGTGAAAGATCATATAAATGCTTCACCACTTTATTAGAAATATCACGCATGGCACGATAACGAACTCTGGCAAAAACGGCATCACGCAACTCATTAAATAAAACATTGGTTAAACGCAAAGCACCATAAGCTAATAACATGGCCAATGGCAAAGCAGTAATAGCATTACTACTACTTAAAGCAATATCAAGATCATCAACAATTTCTTTAAGAACCAGAGGAATACCCACCGTAGCAAATTTAGCTAACATCAGTGATAGCAAAGCCACTAGCACCCGGCCTTTGTAAGCCCAGAGAAATGGCAACATACGTTTTATATTTTGCTTATCATTACGCTCAGTATGGGGGGCTTCTGTGGAACGAAAACGTACATTCATATTTTTTATCTAGGTTGAAATAATTATAAAGATCATGCCACAGAGACACAAAGAGCGCAGTGATTTTTATAACAACTTATCTATAACATCTACTCTTCTGTGGCTAACGCTTTTCCTCTGATTTGTGTAATAATGGCCAGGATAAATCTTGGCAAAATCAGGCTCACGATGTTTTCCCATAATAAAATTAAGGTCATATCACTTTTTCTGGTATTTTTACTTTTAGCAGCCTGCTCTGATAATCAACCTGTCAGTAAAAGACATAAGAAATCTGCACATTTAGTAGAAATAACATCAGCAAATATCAAGCAGGTAAGCATTCAAAAAACCTTGCCCGGATCACTGGAAGCTGTTCGCACTGTACAAATTTTTAATCAGGTAGAAGGGCTACTAACAACATTGCCTTTTTACCCCGGCGATATAGTTAAAAAAGATACTGTACTGGCAAAACTCGATGATGCTCTTATCACCGCCGACCTTAATAAAGCTCGCGCCTCACTTAAACAGGCTAAACTGGATTTAAAGCGGCTAAAAAATTTATTACCTCGGAAACTGGCATCTGAAGATGAAGTTGCCAAATCAAAAACAGCTGTTGATATCGCACAGGCAGATCTTAATCGTTACACAACAAAACTGGCACAAACAATTATTCAAGCCCCTTTTACCGGCATTATTAGTGAACGCCTTGTTGAACCTGGTGATGTAATCCCGTTATACAAACACATGACATCACTTATCGATACCAGCAGTCTTAAAGTAAAAATCTATATTTCAGAATTGCTTTTACCTTTAATACAAAAAAGTGATCCGGTAAAAATAAAAATTGATGCATTGGGCGACCATAAATTCAATGGGCAGGTTACTCGAACATACCCCACTATTGATACGGACACACGTAGAGGCATTATTGAAATCAAATTAAACCCAGTACCTGAAGGCGCTTTACCTGGACAACTTTCTCGAGTCACGCTTAATACAAAGAGCAAAGCACGATTAATGATTCCTTTTGATGCAATTAGACATGATAACGATGGCGCTTATGTTTTTACTGTATCAGAGAATAAAAGCGGACGCATAAATATTAGAACCGGTTTACAAAGCGGTGAAGAAATTGAAATACTTGAAGGGCTAAATGAAAACGATAATGTTATAACTCGTGGTTTTTTTGGTTTAAAAAACAATCAGCTGGTTAACATTAAGTAATGAAAAGACGATTTAGAACAGGCGGCCTTGCCACATGGTCAATCAATCGCCCCATTGCTGTTAGCATGCTGGCACTCACCGTTATTGTTATCGGCCTGTTTTCTTTTGATCATCTTAAAATTGATTTACTGCCTAAATTAATTTACCCGGAAGTTCGTATTCGCATACAGGCTCCAGGTGTTCCTGCTCGAATAATAGAAGATCAGGTCACCCGCCAGCTGGAAGAACAACTTGCCATTACCGAAGGTGCTATATCAATACAGTCAACAACAACTGAAAGCCGCACCTCTGTCGCTTTAAGTTTTTCTTATGATATGGATATTGATATCGCCTTGCGTGAAGCAAGTACTCGCCTTGATCGTGCTAAGCGTTTTTTACCCAGTGACATTGATCCTCCAACTATTTATAAACGTGACCCTGCACAAATACCTGTACTTGAACTTATCATCAGCTCACCTGAACGCGATCCTGTAGAACTACGCAGCTGGGTTGATTATGAATTTTCCAAATGGTTTCTCAATGTTCCCGGTGTTGCAGCAACAGAAGTTGGTGGCGGACTGGTTCGTGAAATACAAATTATTATTGATCAGGAAAAACTGGCTGCAACTGGTTTTATTTTTAAGGATGTTATCGATGCAATACAACAAGAAAATATAGATGTCGCCAGCGGCACTCTGTATATGCAGAACCGCCAGTTTAGCACTCGCACAGAAGGCCGCTTTAAAAGCATCAATGATATTGCTAATTTACCGCTTATTAATAGCAGCACCCCATCCATTGATAATGCCATTCGCTTAAGTGATGTAGCAACCATCCTCGACACACATGAAGATGAGCTTTTACGCATTCGTTTAAACAATACACCCGGCGTTCAACTCTCTATACAAAAACAGCCTACTGCAAATACCGTCACTGTTGTTAATGATGTATTAAAACGCCTTACGTGGTTTAAACAACAAAACTTATTGCCTGAAGATATAAAAATAGAAAAAGTAGGCGACCAGTCCACTTACGTTCGTCACTCTTTACGCAACGCATCTATTGCAGCACTTTCTGGTGCTCTACTGGCAATGCTTATTGTTTATATATTTTTAGGCGACCTTAGACGCACATTAATTATATTTACCGCTATTCCATTAGCCATTCTAGTTACACTTTCTATTATGAATGCAGCAGGCCTTACATTAAATATTATGTCTTTGGGAGGGCTTGCGCTGGGTATTGGTATACTTGTTGATAACACTATTGTTATGTTAGAAAACATTTCTCGCCATCAGGCATCAGGAAAAGACAGTAAACAATCAGCCATTGATGCAGCTGCCGAAGTGACTAGTGCTATTACTGCCTCCACAACAACCAACCTGGTTGCTGTTCTGCCTTTTTTATTTATTGGTGGCTTAATTGGCTTAATGTTTAGTGAACTTATTATCACTTTATCAGCAGCTATTATTGCATCACTAATTGTGGCTCTTACACTCATTCCTGCTTTAGGTTCACAAATCCCACCTAAAGCAACCAGCACAAGCAGGGCAAATCTGTTCTTTGAAAAAATACAGTTTGCATACACTCATCTACTTGAAAAGATAATTAAACAACCTGCCGCAATATTTTTAATACTAATACCGGCTTTATTTTTCTGTGCATATTCTTTATATGATACAAAGAGTTCATTTTTTCCTTCAATGGATGAAGGCGGTATTTCCATCTATGTTACGGCTGAACCAGGCACACGTCTGCAACGGTTAGATGATGCAATAGTTCAGTTACAGGAACTGTTTGAAAAGCAGAGTGAAGTCGATACAATTTTTACTATATCTGGCGGCTCAGTATTTGGAAGATCCGAATATATTAGAAGCAATAGTGGTTCAATAAAAATACAGCTTAAACCTCTATCTGAAAGAAATAATATAGCCAGTAAACAGTGGGTTGGAAAAATGCGCAAGGAAATTGCCAAACTTAATCTTACAGGATTAAGAATAGGCATGCATGTGCGAGGCGTACGCGGCGTTCATTTAGGCCATGGCGATGATGACATTAGCATACGTGTACAGGGTAACGACCTTGATAAACTTCGAGAAGCAGGCGATGAAATAATTAAAATAGTTAAAGATGTTCCTGGCATTGCTAATTTGCAACACAGTTATGAGGAAAGCATTGAAGAAATGGTGCTTAACATTGACCGTGAACGCGCATCTGACCTTGGCGTGCATGTTGACGATATTGGTCGTGCTTTAAGCATTGCTTTAAATGGTCTGGTTGCTTCAGATTATATTGACGGAGACCAGCAATTTAACATTCGTTTAAGATTAAATAAAAACATAACACGCTCTTCAAATGATATTGAAAATATTATTGTTGCAGTTCAGCAAGGCAAAAACATTCGCCTGAGGGATGTGGCAAATATTGAAATACGCCCCACACCAAGTAGTATTAAAAGAGATAGTCAAAGACGTATCGTTGAAATTTCCGGCTCTTTAAAGCAGGGAGCAAACATACAGAATGTTATGAATGACGTATATAAACGCCTTGAAAAACTTGACCTCCCAAAAGGCTATAGTATTTATGATGGCGGTTTACTGGATACGCTACGTGAAGGAGGAAAAACAAGCTATATTCTAATCGCCCTTGCTCTATTCCTTGTATTTGTTGTTATGGCAGTACAATATGAATCGCTCATCAATCCAGTGATTATTATTTTAGGCGTTCCCTTTACTCTCATTGGCATCAACTTTGGCGTTGAATTCTTTCTGCAACAGCAGCTAACCATGCCGGCTAAAATCGGCATTATTATGCTAGCGGGCATTGTTGTTAATAACGCTATTGTCCTGGTAGAACAAATAGAAATACAAAGAGAAAAAGGGCAGCAAATTTTAAACGCCATTATTGAAGCAGCTAAACTACGGCTACGACCTATTTTAATGACAACACTAACTACTGTTATGGGCATGTTACCACTGGCGGTTGGACTGGGCGAAGGATCTGAAATGCTACAGCCTATGGCAACGGTTATAGTATTTGGCCTGTCTTTTTCTATGCTTGTTTCATTATTTATTATTCCGATATTTTATAAATTTTTTCATCGGAAACAAATATGACACAATGGCTAAAACCAGACTCTTCTTTAAAACTGAAAGAAAACACTGTTCATATCTGGCTGAATTATCTAAACATACACGAAGCCAGATTAAAACATCTGTACCCTCTCCTATCCACTGAAGAAAAAGAACGCAGCGAACGCTTTAAATTTTATAAGCACAGAAAGCGATTTATAGCCTCACATGGCTTTACACGTTCCGTACTTGAAAATTATATAGACACTCCTGCTTCAGAAATAATATTTAAATCTAATGACAAAGGTAAACCTGCATTAGATAAACGGACTCATAATACTAATATCCACTTTAACCTGTCTCATTCAAATAATATTGCGCTATTAGCTATAGTTGCAAATCATGAGATCGGTATTGACGTTGAATATCTGGATCGTAAAAATGACTGGAAAGGTATTATTAAACGATTTTATACAGCCGATGAACAAGCAGGAATTTTAGAGTTACCTGAAGACCAGCAACAAAATGCTTTTTTTCAAATGTGGACTCGGAAAGAAGCCTATATGAAAGCATTAGGGCTGGGCTTATATTTATCGCCTAATAAATTTAGCCTGACAACACCACCTGAAAAACCGGCTCTAGTTAAACACTTATCAGACAAATACAAAGAACCTGAAATTATTAATTTTGGAGATATACAACTACCAGAGAGTTATGGCGATTATTGTGGAACGTTTGCAGTACTTTCTGAGTTTCCTGATATTAGATTTTATATTGCGCCTTAATTTTTATTAACCTGATATTATAATAGTTAGTTTTATATTAAAGCAACTTTAAAAAAAACAGCCACCTTCTAAGAAGGTGGTTTTGATTACCCCCTTGAAGGGGGATGAAAAGCAGCCCTCTTAGAAGGCTACTAATATTATCCCGTTATTTTCATTGGATTACTTAAACAGAACTTCCTGTCTCGTTTCTTCCTTTTCTTGAAATTTAACATACTTACCTATGATCTCTTCATCTATTCCAACTGTATCTACGCAATACCCTCTAGCCCAGAAATGATTACCCCAGTAAGGCTTTTCCTTTAAATGCGAAAACTGGCGAAACACTTGTATTGCTGTTTTGCCTTTTACCATTCCTAATAACTTTGATACTGACTCTTTCAGCGGCATCGACACCAGTAAATGAACATGATCACTCTGGAT
>CAZFUY010000111.1:0-9133 GCA_964522445.1 uncultured Thiotrichaceae bacterium
GTTCACATTTTGATTAGATAGTAGTATTTATAGTTTATTTTTTGACATATATAATCGAAACAGGAGAAAACTTGTCAATAGCCAGCTATTAACTACGTTTCCTGCCTCAATCAGTGAAATTTTATCTCATTTTTCTTTCGCACCTGACTTGCACAAAGGTCTCTATAAAATATATTTTTAGATTATTCGCGGCAATGAAACCAGTTATTATGCTCATCGACTAATCGCTGCAAAGGTAAAAATAGCGGCTGTGGCAGTTCATTTAAGTTAAACCATTGCCAACATTTAGCTCGATCTTTTTCTTTCTCATCCATGGCCTCACCAAGATATTCTGCAACCACATAAAGTGTAACCGTGTGAACACTGTCATCTATAAAACGATTATTAGTGTATGGGCCATATTTTAGATTATGAATAACCAGCCCCGTTTCTTCTTTTACTTTTCTACGCGCACATTCAAAAACAGATTCACCTGAACGCATAAACCCACCGGGGCATTGCCAGCTATTTTTTTCGGGTGATTTTTTTCGTTTGCCTAACAGGCATTTGCCCTGCCTGAAAATAACTACCGCAACACCGACCTGTGGTTGATCAGTTTGATACGCAATTTTAACCATTATTATTTTAAATTATTAAGCGCAAGAAATAGCAGACCAGCAACACTGATCGCATCGGTAATTTGGCCATCCTGAGCCATAGAAATAGCGTCTGACAGGGGGAGCTTTTTAACCTGCAATCCCTGCTCTGTATCTTCTAACTGCTGCTTTCCCTGCTTAAGATTGCGCGCCAGAAATACATATCCCTGCTCATCGGTAATGGAATTAGACGTGTGCAACCGCATAATTTGCTGCATGTCCTGTGCAATTAAACCCGTTTCCTCTTTCAGTTCACGCAGTGCTGTTTGTCTGCAATCTTCACCTAACGGTGAGCCTCCCATGGGAATTTCCCACGACCATTCATTTAATGTGTAACGGTATTGACCCACCAGCCAGGTATAACCTTCATCATCGACAGGAATAATGCCTACGGCCTGAGTTTTAAAACAGACTTTGCCATAAATGCCCGGTTTACCTGCGGGATTAATGATTTGATCTTCCTGTAGACGAATCCAGGGGTTATCATAAATTTCTTTGCTTTGAAGGGTTGTCCATGGATTCTCATCCCCGTCCGCGTCAGTCATTTATGATTCTTCATCAGGCTCAAGACCATTTTTATGTGTATCATTAATGCGAACCAGTAAAGAACGAAATGGCACAATACCATCATCAAGATTTCTGATTAGCTCCATATATTTTAAATCACCGGTACGCCAGCAGTAATCTCCTGTCATCATTGAATCATGGATTTCTTTTAAATATTCTTCCAGCTCATTAATAACTTTATTTGATTGGCCCATGCCTTCTTCATCAAATTCAATGGCCGCTCGCATGTCTTCTATTTCATACATTGCGTCCTTAATCATACTTACATATTCTTCTGCTGTTCTAGCTCGTTTCATAAAACACCCACTTTTAAATTTTAAACTTATTTAGGCTGTCGCTTAGGTCGCGCTTTAAATGCCATAACAGATTGCATAATAATATCAAACGGCAACGAGTTTATAGCACCATATTTTTCTATTGCTAAAGAAAGAACCGCCTGAACATCGTCTACTTTCTCTGAATTATTACCCTGCAATTTTTGCAGCCCTAACAAACCACCATTCTGCACTCTTATTTCTTTATTGTGTGGCAGCGGCCCATCTATTTCATTTATTTTAAAAACAAAATGCGTTTGATTTCTTAACTTATTTAAAAAATCAGCGCATTGCTTTTGGGCTGCCGACGAATGGCAGCCATAACAGGTTCTATCTGCCAGACGAAAAGGTTTACTTTTTGAGCAGACGCAACGCAATGAACACAGTGCTTTTTCAAAAACACATCGCGTTTCATTTACCTGCTGGTAAGTTTTTCTATATTCGTCTTCGTCCATCTTCTGAGGGGGCACATAATTATCAAATATTTTATTATGTAAGATCGGCTTTAGCTGCGATAAAAAATATGCTGATATTTATTCGTGGCTAAAGCCGCTCCTACATTTATTTATTTTTCATGCTCCATAACTATCGGTTTTTCACGATATTCCATTAGCATCTCTTCCGCAGCCAGCTGATTGTCCGCAAACATCACTTTTATAATAGCCGTATCATCCTCAGCCTGATTTGCGCGTTCATCTCTGGCAAATTTTTTCGCTTCTTTAAAAGATTCAAATTCACTTATCAGCTTAAGCTGTTTTAACATTGCAAGCTTTGCTTCTTCAATTCGGTATACGTAATAAGGCATAAAGCACTCTTTAAATCCTATAACCCAGTAAAATAGTCGGGTATTATAGCTGATTTTGATATACAATAGGCAATAAATTTTAAACAGGTAATATGTATGGATTCCGAAACATCAAAAGAGTTAAAAATTCTTATTACACTGCGCAAGGTTCTATCCAGTGTAGTACGAGAAATTACCCCAAAACCGGGGATGCACCACCCTTTAAGCGATACCACCATGGAAGATGTACGCCAGTGCTTTGGCCTGATTGCAGCACGAGAAAGAGAAATTTCTGAAGACGCAGGAATGCCCAGCCAGCATCGACCTCATTTTATTGATGAACCTCAGTCATCTAATGTAGTGAAACTACACGGTATTGGCGAAAATAAAGACACTGATAAGTAACTGGCAACACAGAAAGAACTTAAGTCTTTGATATCTCGATAAAAATAAACCAGCCTTAAAGCAGAATTCAAATAAATAAGCTACAAATATATGTAAGAAGAATATATTTTCAGGCTTAACACATTGCTACATAAAATAACAAAAGGCGATTTCTGGGGCGGCTTATCCGCCTCTGCCGTAATGCTTCCTCAGGCAACCGCTTTTGGCATTGCTCTTTGGGCTCCCTATAGCGACAATCCTGCTCTGGGCGCTTTAGCCGGGCTGATTACTGCTATTGCATTATGTTTTTTCTCCGGCCTTAGCTCAGGCACAACAGGCATGGTTAGCTCCCCTACAGGGCCAACCATGGTATTAATCAGCGGCGCACTGGTTAGCCTTAGCGCGCAGGGCATCTCAGGCAGCAATCTGGCTACTGATATTGCCGTACTGCTTTTCATTACCGGCATTTTTCAAATTATTATCGGCCTTTCCAATGGCGGTAAATTAATTAAGTTTATTCCCTATCCTGTTGTCGCAGGATTTATGACGGGCTCTGCAATTTTGATGATTAATTCGCAACTGGTAATGCTGGATTTAAAGTCATTCGATACTGCCATTCAAAATAGCTTATGGATTCCATGGCTTACGGCTATGGTTACTTTTGCAGCAATGTCTATATTGCCAAAATTTTTACCCGCTATACCGGGCACGGTTTCTGGTTTATTAACCGGCACATTTGTTTTTCATTTATTATCAAAAATTTCTCATTTTAAATATCCAGACCAGTGGGTTGTTGGGCATATGCCTGACATTACCAGCTTAAATATTATTATTCCTGATTCACTTGAAAGCATACCCTGGAATATTATCCTGCCAGTTAGCCTTGCTTTAGCCATACTCTCTTCATTAGATAGTTTATTAACGTCTGTAGTATCCGATGTTGCAACAGGTGACCGACACAATGCAAAACATGAGTTAGCAGGTCAGGGAATTGGACAAATGGTTGCTGCATTATTTGGTGGCATTGCTGGCGCAGGTACTACAGGTGCTTCACTGGTGGCAATTAAAAGTGGAGGCCGTTACTGGGCAGCAATAATTAGCTCTCTCACTTTTATTTTTATTATTGCTTTTCTTGGCCCCATAGCAGCCTTGCTACCCATTAGTGTTTTAGCTGGGATAATTTTACACGTTGCCATAATAGGCATGCTTGAAAGAGATATCATTGCCTGGTTAAAACGTCGCACCAGTCGATTAGATGCCACAACCGCATTACTGGTCACTGGCGTTACAGTTGCTTATGATTTAATGATCGCTGTTGGCGTTGGTCTTATTGTTGCTATTTTTCAATTTGTTCGCGCACAAATTATGTCTCCCGTTATTCATCGCCGATCAACGATTGAACAACACCCTTCACTGCGCAGACGCAGCGAACAGGAACGAACTTTATTAACAAAATATGCCGATAGAATTATTATTTACGAATTAAAAGGCAATTTATTTTTTGGCACAGTGGATAATTTATTTGAAGAGTTCAATTCAGATCTTTTCCGTCCCGCACAAATAATTCTTGATATGGCGCGCGTGCAACAGGTTGACTTAACTGCTGTAAGAATGTTTCAACATATGTCTGATCGCCTGCATAAAGCCAAAGGTGAATTAATATTCACCAATGTTCGCGGGGGCAAAGGATTAAGCCAGAAAGTTGAAAAAACTTTACGTCGTATTAGTCCACATCATAGTGGAGACTATCCCGTTAAAACATTTATTGATTCAGATGAGGCTATAGAATATGCCGAAAACAGATTATTAAAATCACTGGGCGAAGAAAAACAGGATCACTCTCGTATTGAACTTGAAAACAGCTCGCTATTTCATAATCTATCCTCAGACACTATTGAAAAAATAAAAAAGGTCATGCAACCAATAATGCTTAAATCTGGGGATTATTTATTTAAAACAAATGATACAGGTGAAGAGTTATTTATTGTTATTGAAGGTGAGATAGATATTCTTTTACCTTATAGCAAACACCACTACAAACGCTTATCTAAATTTGGCCCCGGATCTTTTTTTGGTGAAATCGCATTTCTAAAATCAGGCACACGCACAGCAGATGCCAAGGCTATTACTAATACCGAACTATTAATGCTAAATCAAAAAGCATTTCAACAATTAACAGAACAGTCACCTGAAACTGCTATCACATTATTAATGCGCCTGGGTCGAGAACTTAGTGATCGTTTAAGATGGTCAGACAAAGAATTACGTCGGCTTGCTGATTAAAAAAGCTCATACAAATAACAGCACAAGCTTTTTAACTATCTAAATAGTCGCCCCTGAAGATTAGCCATCAAATACCCAATATTTTCAGGGGTACGACCTCATTTCAAACGCTAAATCATCAAACAAAGCTCTAAAATATTCAGGCCAGTAGCTTAGCCATATTGTATGCTGCGGCGGTTAATACTACATTCGCTCTATCACCCATCTTACCTTTTAGTTGATTTCTGTTGAGTCGGTAGTCAGATTTTAGGTGTCCAATAATCGGTTCAACCGCTGCTCAGCGCTTCATCCATTTGCGTAACGCTTTTGTTGCACGTTTGGGTATTTTTCCAACTAAATGTACATGCGTTTTTTCCGTTATGCCATACCCTCGATAACCCATGTCACAATATGCACGCTCGGGTGTTGTACCCGTTAATTGGGTGACATGATTGAGTGTACTTTCTAATGTGTGTCCATCGTATGGATTAGCTAAACTTTGCGCACAATATCACGGGTTAACCATCCTAAACAGGTTTTTAGTTTTCGGGTTTGTTTCGCGACACGTTTCATTTGTTTGGCACTGGCGTAACGCCCTTGCATAATAAAGGCTTTTTTGCCGACTTTTTTAAAGCTTTGGCGTAAATGTATTCCGCGTTTGTGCGCTTCGCGCACCAGGGTGATGCGCATTTTATGATAGAGCCGGGCATCGGTTGGAAAGGCAATGGCCTTTTCGTGTACGGTGGTGTCCACATTTACATGCTTTAAGGCATGGAGCTTAAGTGCTTTTGTTTCGATGGTAACGTTGTGGGGTGTAACGACAGCTTATGTTGCAGCTGTTCATAGCCGCAAAAATATTGCCAATAAGGATTTTCAACCCAGTGATCCACCACGCTTTCATCGCTCTCATTAAAAGCGTACTTAAGACAATGAAGCCCCGCTAATAAACGAGTTGGCAATGCGGAGTACCCTCAACCATTGCCATACACCACTTCAATTTTTTCTTCTAATCGAGGCCAGTTAATTTGATTAGCTAAGCGACACAGGGGATGCGATAAATCTAAAATTTGTGAGAGCTGGGAACGGAATAAATCAGGGTGATTATCGGGCGTTTTAGGCTTCATAGTTTGCAAGGTTTTGAGCGGTTAAGCGTGTTATCTTGCAAACTATTTTGCCTGTTTTTAGTGATTTTATCTTTGTTATTAATAAGTTATGTATTCTTCAGGGGCGACTAAATAGGCCGATTTTGAAAACCAATTACCCACTGGAAGTGACCAACAAGTCTAGATCATAGAGCGGATATCCCTAGCACCCCAGTTTGGTACAAATCATAGTTATCTTGTATTTGCATCCAGCTTTCAGGTGAGCGTCCAGGAACCTTTGACAGCTTGAACGCCATTTCTGGTGAAATAGCCGATTTCTCATTAAAAACTGGATAAGGTGAAGGTGCTATGGTAGCATTTTTTACAAAATCGAAGTAACACTTCCCTCAGTTTTTTTATTTCACAGCGAACGTTATAGATACTTACTGCTCTGATGACTTTGTTCTGATGAAATTTCCAGAACTAAGCAACTTTAAGGAATTTAAAATAACGCTATGCAGCAAAAAAAAATTTCCATATTTACAAATTCGAAACTCCGAAATTTATTGCTTCTTTTTCTTGCAGGCTTCTTCATCACGATTGGTATTTATGGCAACAATTCAGAATATTACACCTCAAGTCAAATCAATCTGTTTTTAACAATTAACAGAAAATTGTCTGTCACTCCAGAATTTTGGTTAAACATAACGGCACTAGGAGATATTGCTGTACTTCTATCAATACTCTCTATTTTTATTTTAAAAAATGTACGAATCTGGGCGGCTCTTTTTGGCTCAATGCCTTCGGCTATAATATTGACTCACTTGAATAAACGTCTATTCGAAATTCCCAGACCAGCTGCAATAATAGATGTTAGCCAATTTGAAGTCGCAGGCAAGATTCTAAGAGGATACACAAGCTTACCTTCAGGCCATACAATAACAATTTTTACAGCTGTTACTGTAATACTTTGTATTTTGATTATAGATAAAAAAATACAACGCCCAGTTTTATGGTCAATATTTCTAACTTTTTTTGCATCCACGGTCGCCATTTCTCGTATTGCCGTTGGTGCTCATTGGCCTATTGATGTGCTATCAGGTGCTATCCTAGGCATTATTTCGGGAATCAGTGGTGTATATCTAACTTATAAATATATCTCCTGGTGGAAGTGGATGGCCTATGCAAAATTCGGCTATTACCATATCATAATATTATTGTTGCTCACCTATGCATTAATATCCAGGCATCAATTCTTATCAATTTACTGGTTTTCTCTGGCAACAGCCATATTTGTTGTCACTCATTTAATTTTCGCTATATATAAAAGACACTAGTTTTATGATTGACATACTATTCCTGAATAAAAAATGGGAAATATCAGACAGTCGTTTTATTTTATTATTTTCAACATTTAATACTTTTCTATTTAATGTCTCTTTATTTTACTACCTGAATTCCAAGCTCGACTTATTATCTATAAGCGGAATTTCCATTGCTACCTCTCTGGCAACCCTAATATTTTTGTTAAATATAATATTCTTGTCTTTGTTTTCACTGATAACCCCATATCTTTCTAAAATCTTTTTAATTATTACAGTATTAATCAATTCAGCTGCCCTTTACTATATGAATACATACCAGGTTCACCTGGATCTAACAATGATAGGCAACATATTCAATACCAGAGCATCAGAAGCAAGAGAGCTACTCAATTCCGGTACTTTACTTATATATATTTTGATCCTGGGAATCATTCCTGCTTTTTTTATTCTCAGTACAAGCATTACACAAAGAAACAGGGTAAAAGTTGTTATCAACCTGGTTATTGTTCTTGCAGTAGGATTTACTATTATATTAACCAATGCACAAGGCTGGTTATGGATAAGCAAACACCGAAGTATGCTAAAAGGAAAAATATTACCCTGGTCTTATGTAATAAATACCATTCGTTATACATCTCAAAATTTAAAAACAAAAACACATCAAATCCTGCTTCCTGATGGCATCTTTTCCGATGACAACAAGACTGTCGTGGTTTTAGTTATAGGAGAATCAGCAAGAGCAAGCAATTTCAGTTTATATGGATACCAGAAAGATACCAACCCATACCTGGAATCGGAGGAGATTTTAACTTTTAATAAAACCAGCTCTTGCGCAACATATACAACTGCATCAGTTGCCTGCATTTTATCTTACGAAAAAGACAGAGATGAGTATGAAAATCTACCCAGTTATTTAACTCGATTAAGTGCTGACGTTATCTGGCGGACAAACAATTGGGGCGAGCAAGATATCAATGTTACTGAGTACAAAAAAGAATCCGACCTCATAAAAGACTGCAAACCCGATACATGTAACCTAGATGAAAATTTATTAGTCGGCTTGCAACAAAGAATCCAATCCTCAAGTAAACAAAAAATATTTGTTGTGTTACATACAAAAGGAAGCCATGGACCTAGCTATTACTCAAGATACTCTTCAAATCAAGAAAAATTTACACCTGTTTGCCAATACGAAGAAATCAGTAAGTGCACACAAGATGAATTAATTAATGCATATGATAATACCATTGTCTATACAGACTACCTTTTACATAAAACTATTAACTTGCTTAAAGAATTAAATAACACATCATCAATGTTAGTTTATATTTCCGATCATGGTGAATCTTTAGGTGAGAACGGAATGTATCTACATGGTGTTCCCTATATGCTTGCGCCTGATTACCAGAAAGATATTCCATTTATCATTTGGCGATCAAAGAAATTGATCGAATATCAAGGCATACAGACTCAAGACATAAATCAGTCAGGTCATTTCAGTCATGCAAATATTTTCCATACAATTATTGGCACATTTGGCATAAAAACTGAGATCTACGACAGGAGTCTAGACGTATTACACCCATATCAGAAAACCATTGCAATCAATAAAATAAACTGAATTAGGATACTGGGAACATCCCCGCCAAATGTTGCACTGGCTTCAAGAGCGGGGCATTGGTTTTAAAAACTGGGTTAAATTAACTAATCGCCCCTGAAGATTACCCATCAAATACCCAATATTTTCAGGGGTACGACCTCATTTCAAACGCTAAATCAT
>CAZFUY010000112.1:0-9006 GCA_964522445.1 uncultured Thiotrichaceae bacterium
CACAAAAAAACTAATAAAACTTACGATCCTTACGACGCTTACCCGCCTGCTGAATCACCACACCTTTAATATTTTTAAGACCCGCAAATTCTTCTGTTTCATAAATATCATTTAGTGGTGCAAGAAAATGTTTTTCATCATGAAAACGATACTGACGAAAAGTATATTCATCATTATGCCAGGCAACAACATAGCAGCCATCCCTGACAATACCTTCAGGATCAACAATAATTACCACACCATCCATAAACTCAGGCTGCATAGCATCGCCTAAAACCTGGAGAGCAAATGGCTCTGCTTTACTACAAGATGATGCTTCCATTGGTAAACCTCTTAAAAATACGGACATCTATTATACATGATCAACAAATGATCAAAACAATAAATATATTGAGGAATATCAATTAGTTAAAAATACACCCCGTCTATCAATTCATGTCACTTATAGCTTACCCAGATCAATATCTGGTGTATAATATACGCCCTTAATTATTCACTATAGAAACAAGCACTTACATCATGAAAGATCAACGCATCAGCCGAAACAAAGTTGTTCAATTCACATACACCATTTGCGATGACGATGGTAATGTCGTCGAGCAAGTTGATCTGCCCGTTCAATACGTCCATGGCGCAAGCTCTATGGGACTAATCGAGCGTGTTGAGCGCGCTTTAGATGGTGCTCGCGTAGGCGATAAAGTCGAGGCTGCAGTACCGCCTGCTGAGGGTTTTGGTGAACATGATCCTGACCTGACATTTGAAGATGATATCGATAATGTTCCGCCTCAATTTCGTAAAGTAGGCACTAAAGTAGAAATGGCAAATGATGAGGGTGAAACCAAAGAATTTGTTATTACAAAAATAGACGATAAAAAGGTAACTATTGATGGCAACCATCCACTGGCTGGAAAAACGGCCAAGTTTACCGTTACCGTTTTGTCTGTTCGTGATGCAACTGCTGATGAAATCAAAAATGGCGTTTCAAACGATAACGTGCCTATGCATTAAGCAGGTCTCGCACTCTTTGCAATAGCGCCCGTGAATTAAAAGGCTTAAGCAATAAATTCTTCTGCAAGCTCTCATCAACCATATCCATATTACTGTTATCTGCAAAACCACTGGCTAGCTGAATTTTTATAGTGGGGTATTTTTCCTTAACAATTGCAGACAATTGATAGCCATCCATCTCAGGCATAATAATGTCAGAAATCAGCAGTTCAATGGATTTATTCTGTTCCAGAATACCCAGCGCTTTTTTAGCGTTTTCAGCAGCAATAACATTAAAGCCATGTTGCCTCAGTATTTCACAGCTTAAGCTAAGTAATGCAGGTTCATCATCCACAACCAGAATAGTTTCACTGCCTATAATATCTGCCGCCTTACTTTCTTCCAGCAATTGCTCTTTACGGCTCGCTTTATAATAACGGGGAAAATAGAGTGTAAATAAAGTGCCGTGATCTGGTTCAGAATAAACTTTAATTGCACCCTTACTACGTTTCACAAAACCATAGACCTGACTTAAACCCAGACCTGTGCCTTTTTTACCCTTGGTTGAGAAAAAAGGTTCAAATATTTTTTCTTTAGTTGCTTCATTCATACCACAACCTGTATCCGTAATACTAAACAAAACATAGTCACCAGGTAAAATGGCTAATGACTGCGCTTCTATCTGATTCACTTTCTGATTGCGGGTCTGAATAATTAACTGACCACTGCCTTCTATAGCATGCATGGCATTGATGCTCATATTAAGAATAGCATCTTCCATATCACTATCATCAAGCCAGACTGGCCATAAATTTTCTTCCAGTTTAAACACCAGTTTAATACGTGCTGTCAGCGTTTTTTCAAGCATATGTTGTTCATTCTGCAACAACGCATTAAGGTTTAAACAATCTGCTTCAGATGTTTTTTGTCGAGTAAAAGCAAGTAGTTTTTTGGTTAGCTTAGCACCACGCTCACCCGCATGATGGATTTCATGGGCATATTTGGCCAGCTCAGGCTGCTCACTCAATGCATCTTCTAATAATCCGGCATAGCCCATAACAACACCAAGCATATTATTATAATCATGTGCAATGCCACCTGTGAGTTTACCTAACGCATCCATTTTCTGGGTACGGCGCAGGCTTGCTTCAAGACTGGTCTGTTCAGTAATATCCTGAATGATACCGCTGGAACGAACAGGATTGCCTGCATCATCATAAAAAGTCTTACAACGTTCGTGAACATATTTAATAGTGCCATCAGGCATACGTAACCGATGATCAATTACATAAGGTGTTTTGTTTTTAACTGACTCTGCATAAGCAACATTTACTTTTTCACGGTCATCTGGGTGTATTGCATTTAAAAAAGCTTCATATGAAGCCTCAAATTTCTCTGGGTCAATATCAAATATACGATAAATTTCATCCGACCACTCCAGCCTGTTTTTTACTAAATCCAGTTCCCAGCTTCCAATATGAGCCATGCGTTGTGCATCAGCCAGGCGTTGTGTATTTACCTGTAATGCTTCCTCTCCCTTTAAACGTTCCAGTTCTGCTGTTGCTCGAATAGCAAAGATGCGCAGGATGCTTTCAACCTGTTTAATATTCTCCATGGGTTTATTATCTATCACCACAATCAGACCAATATGTTTACCACTGGAATCTATCAGGGGAGCACCTATGTAACTTTGTGCTTCCATCTCTACCAACATAAGATCATCAGGGAATAGTTGCTGAATATTACTGGGATAAGATCGAATCCTGTCACTATCTCCCTCTATTACATGGCAACAGGGAGTGCCTTCCAGGTCATAACTCAAGTTATCAGTAATTTCCCCATGGATACACAGGGCAACGGTTGTAATGCTATTTTCTTTGTGCTCATCCAGCAGACCAATAACGATATATTCAACATCAAAAATTTCTGCAAGATGTACTGCCAACGACTGAAAAAATGCCTCACCAATCTGAGCCGAAACACCCGTCGCAATATTATGCATAATCTCCCCTGTATGTTTACGCTCAGTAATATCCGTTGACATACAACACACCGCATAAATATTTCCATCTGCATTAAATAATGGAAATTTAATGGAAGCATAAGTACGGGAGCCATCTTTGTGGGGGATTTCTTCCTCAAATTCCAGTGTATATTTTGCATCAAGCACAGCATTATCATTGGCCTGCATCTTATCAGCAATATCTTTGGGGAAGATGTCATGCAGGTTCTTGCCTGTAATATCTTCACGTTTTATATGGAATAGCTGTTCAAATTGCCAATTAATAAATGTAAAACAGCCATCCATGTCTTTAACATAAACAATTGCAGGGGAGTTATCCATAATAGCCTGCAAATTATATTTACTTTTGGCTACCGTCTCACGTAATTGATATTGTTCAGTGACATCATTAAAGATAAGCACCATACCAAGAATATTATTATCTCCATTACGTATTGGTGCTGCTGAATCTGCTATCTGATATTCTGTACCATCTCTTGATATAAGCGTTGTGTGATTACTAAGATAAACAGTTTCGCCGGTAGAGATAACTTTCTCGACAGGATTTTCAATCAGCTCACGGGTGCTTGCATCAATAATAGGAAAGACACTTTTTACCGACTTCCCTCGCGCCTCTTCAAACAGCCAGCCTGTTAATTGTTCTGCAACAGGATTCATTCGAGTAATATTACCCTGTGCATCAGTTGCAATAACAGCATCACCAATACTATTGAGTGTAATAGCAAGATCCTGTTCTCGTTGCCGGATTTGGTTAACCATCTTATTTATAGATCGTTCAACCTGTCCTATTTCATCCATACTATCTTCATGAAATACAACACCGTCCTTACCCAAAGCGATCTGTTGGGCAATATCACTTAATCGACTCATGCGATCTGTAACCAGATGTCGTATTAGATATTGAATAATAAAATAGATAAAAACAAATAAACCCACAAGAAAAGCAAATCCTGTAAGGTGTCTTTGCATAGCCGCCTTATTTACCACATCAACAGGCAACTTGATACTAAGAATTCCTCGCAAATCACCTAATTTATAATCATAAGCATTGGCATAAAGTTTTCGGATGGTCGGCGGTGCGTCTTCTCGACTGCCATGACATTTTAAACAGTACTGTTCTATCCAGATAGGTTGCGAATAGTGAAAAAACTCTTCTCCCTGGGTATTTTTAAAAGAGACCAGGCGCTCTTTCTCTTCTTTATTTGCACGAAAAAACTGAATTGATTCCATTTCAATAGCATCGGCACGATTGTCCGAATTACGAGGACGATCACTGACATTATTAAAGCTAAGGCCCGTATCTACCCAGTTTTTAAAATCATCTGAGATTCTTTTAAGAGCATGAGCCGGAAGAAAGCCCAGAGTTTTATCATTTAGAGGAATGCCACTATCGATAAACTGATGATGATAAACTCGACGAGTCGCCATCAACACACCACGTACAGATCGAGCTTCATTGAGTATTCGATCAATAACTTCATTTCTGGATGCATGATATTGCAGAACAGCACCAATAATGAGTGCCATAAAAAAAACCAGACCTACAACTGTAAACAGCTTTGTTTTGATACTCCAGTCTTTAAAATGTGTTGTCATACAATGACCTTACGTCCCTTAATATCATTAAAAATAATTTAATGTTAATCCATAGTGCATATTTATTTATGAGTATCTATTAAGTTAAAACTAATTTACAAATTATAGTATATTCCTGACGCTTAACCACTTCATTTATAACATCTTCAGAAATCCATCAGATAACATATCTTTAATTATTTGTCCTGTAATAATAACTATTAACTTAAGAAAAACTAATCTAGCTGCTCAAGCTTCCTGTATAAAGTCCGTTCACTCACACCTAATTTTTTTGCCAGTTCAACTTTATTATCAACTCGTGTTATAGCCCAGTTTAAATACCGTTTTTCCAGTTCTTTAAAGCTAATCAAATCTGAAAAACAGGCTTTATCTTTTGTATCAACTTCAATTGCACACTCTTCTGGTAAATGATGTTCTTCAATAACATCGCCATCCGCCATTAATGTTGAGCGTTGCACTATATTACTTAGTTCACGAATATTTCCCGGAAAGTCATAACACCTTAATTGCTTTAAAGCTGCTTCTGACATCGTTATTTCACACTCTGGATAAAAACGTTTTAACATAGAATCAACCAGCAAAGGTATGTCTTCAATTCTTTCTCTTAATGCGGGCAAATGTAATGGAAAAGCACTGATGCGATAATATAAATCTTTTCTAAATTCACCGTCATCAACCATCAGTTTTATATTTCTATGTGTTGCTGAGATTAAACGAAAGTCAGTTTTTAAAGGCTCTACACCACCTACACGTCTAAAAGTTCCCGTTTCCATTAATCGCAGTAATTTAGTTTGTAAATTTAATGGAATATCACCCGTTTCATCTAGAAATAAAGTGCCTCCACCAGCGGCTTCGACCAGACCAATTTTTCGTGTATGGGCACCTGTAAAAGCACCTTTCTCATGGCCAAATAATTCACTCTCAAATAATGATTCTGTAAGCCCCGAACAATCCACTGCAACAAAAGGCCCTTTAGCTCGAACACTGGCCTTATGAATAGCTTCAGCTACCAGCTCTTTGCCTGTGCCTGATTCGCCCTGCAATAAAACACTCACATCACTACAGGCGACTCGTTGAACCATTTCAATAACTGTATTAAACGCAATAGAACGCCCAACTAATCCTTCCGCCTGTGGTTTGGTACTGGCACATTTAACCGATGCCATAGTTTCCAGAAAATATTCTATTTCGCCATTTTTATCATGAATAGGACTCAATTGAACATCCACATGCTCATCACCAAATTCAGTATGATGTACGTGCAAAGAGCGTTGTGCAGTCCTGCTTTCAAGGCACAGTTTTAGCGGACAGGTCTCTCCCTCAAGATCACAGGGTTTCTTATAGTGATGAGATATTTCATAACAATGGCTCTTACCATCAACCTTAAAACCATATTGCTTTTGATAAGCCTCATTGGCAGCAACAATGACATAATGCCTGTCCATTAATATGGTTGGGTTGATATAACCATTAAGCATCTCATCTACAAATTTATCACCACAAAAATGTTTTTCTAAAATTTTTCTGGAAGTCATAAAAGTAAATCCTGAAGCAATTTATTGAAGTTCGTCATTTATGTCATAACCTTATAATAAGCATGACATAAATGACATGAAATATCGATTTTTACTATCTATTTTTACCTATTAAATATAGGAAAACCAATATATCTCCTTGTTTTAATTGTTATTTTTTTATCATGGCCTGAACCTTGCCATAGATTAATATAAATTAGCTACACAAATGAGGAAAATAAAATGGCACATATTGCAATAATAGGAGCTGGTGTAGGTGGCCTGCCCTGCGCCTATGAAATGAAAGAAGCTCTGGGTAATAAACATCAAATCTCAATTATTAATGAACGGGATCATTTTCAGTTCACACCATCTAATCCCTGGGTTGCTGTAGGCTGGCGAACAGCAGAAAATATATCTGTTCCTCTTGCACCTGTACTGGCAAAAAAAGGCATTTATTTTATTCAGGACAGCGTTACTAAAATTGACGCTGAAAATAATAAACTGGAATTAAAAGGTGGCGACACAGTTCTTTACGACTATCTTGTTATTACCACGGGCCCAAGACTTGCTTTTGAAGAAGTACCGGGTTCAGGCCCTGAGGGTTACACATCATCAATTTGTAACACAGAACACGCCGTAACCGCCTTAGATCAATATAATAAACTGGTTGAAAATCCTGGCCCTGTTATTATTGGCGCGATGCCTTTTGCCAGTTGTTTTGGCCCAGCCTATGAATTCGCATTTATTCTTGATTGTGCATTACGCAAAAAGCGCATGCGCAACAAAGTACCTATGACATTTATTACTTCTGAACCTTACATCGGCCACCTGGGCCTTGGTGGTGTTGGTGACTCTAAAGGCATGCTGGAGAGCGATTTACGTAAGCACAACATCAAATTTATTACTAATGCTAAAACAACTAAAGTTGAAGATGGCATGATGTATGTGGATGAAATGGATGATGATGGAAATATTAAAAAGCAACATGAATTGCCTTTTGTTTATTCAATGATGCTTCCCGCATTTAAAGGTGTTGATGCTGTTGCTGAAGTTGAAGGCTTATGCAACCCACGTGGTTTTGTCATGATTGACGAATACCAGCGCAATCCAAAATATCAAAATATTTATTCTGCGGGTGTATGCGTTGCAATTCCTCCTGTTGAAGCCACTCCCGTACCAACAGGTGCGCCTAAAACAGGTTATATGATCGAAACTATGGCCACAGCCATTGTGCATAATATTGCACATGAACTTGCCGGTGAAGCCCCAGAAACCTGTGGCACATGGAATGCAATCTGTCTGGCTGATATGGGAGATACAGGCGCTGCTTTTGTTGCATTGCCTCAAATTCCACCACGTAATGTTACCTGGTTTAAGAAAGGCAAATGGGTTCATCAGGCAAAAATTGGCTTTGAAAAATACTTTATTCGTAAGATGCGTAAAGGCAATACAGATCCATTATATGAGCGTTTTATTCTTAAAGCACTGGGTATTACCAAACTGGAAAAGCAGAAAACAGGAACAGACGCATAACCTGATAGTAAAAATATCAGCCACGCATATTGCCGGTAATGGATGACCGGCTTGCTTATTATTGCCTATCATTGAAAATCTTTATTAATCATATAGAAACAATCAATTTGATTAGCTCATCTAATCCCGGCAGAATCCCCCTCAAAATAATTTGAGGAAAATAACATGAAAAAGATCATCACCTTAGCCGCTATTCTAAGCAGTTCTACTGTTATGGCACAATGGCAGGCATTACCAGAAGTTGCACCTGCACCAGCAAATAACCCAACAACTGCTGAAAAAGTAGAGTTGGGTAAAGCACTATTTTTTGATCCACGTATTTCCAGCACGGGCACAGTATCCTGCAACTCCTGTCACAATGTAATGGCCGGTGGTGATGATAATCGCGCAACAGCAATGGGTGTACACGGCAAGCAGGGTGGACGCAGTGCGCCAACCGTATGGAATGCAGCATTTTACTCAACTCAGTTCTGGGATGGTCGCGCTAATACACTGGAAGATCAGGCAATAGGTCCAATGACTAACCCTATTGAAATGGGCATGAAAGATCATGACACAGTAATGAAACGCCTTAAAACAATTCCTGGTTATAAACCTATGTACAGAAAAGCATTTGGTAATACTGATATGACTATCGATCAAACTGCCAAAGCAATTGCTGCTTATGAGCGCACATTGATTACACCCAACAGTGCTTATGACAAATTTGTAAAAGGCAATAAAAAAGCATTAACCAGCCAACAACAGAAAGGCATGAAGCTGTTTGCTGAAATTGGCTGTACTGCATGTCATTCAGGCCCAGCATTTAATGGTCAACAGGGCGTTAAAATTGGTACGCCTGTGCTAATGAAATTCCCTACATTTAAAAATAATAGCTATGTAAAGCAGTATGATCTTATGTCTGACAAAGGCCGTGAAAATGTAACTAAAAATAAAGCAGATGCACATATGTTCCGCACACCTACTTTACGTAACATTGCAGTAACTGCTCCTTATTTCCATAATGGTAAAGTTAGTGACCTTAATACAGCAGTAAAAGTTATGGCTAAAACACAGTTAAATCGTGATTTAACTAAAAATGAAACCAGGCAAATTGTTGCATTTTTAAATGCTCTAACTGGCGAATTCCCAGAACAAAGCATGCCTCGTTTACCTGCTACAAGCGGTACTACTTTATTGCATTAATTTAGTTAGACCTGAACGAATGTAACAAATATAAAAAACTCCAGCTTTTGCTGGAGTTTTTTATTCAGGCAATAAAAGAAACTGAAACTCAACGACTATGGACTAAAAGTCCATAGGTTGCTACTGAGGACTAAAAGCCCTCTCTTAAAGATAATACGCTTCTAC
>CAZFUY010000113.1:0-8429 GCA_964522445.1 uncultured Thiotrichaceae bacterium
ATTCACCGGCACAACACCCTCACTATTAAACTTACTCCTATTTCCCACCACCCAAACCAGTTCAGACCTTGAACGACTTCTTATCCAGAAACAACTCACAGCGGTACTTTTTGATGCGGTTTTTCTTAATAATTTTTTTACGGCATTTAGCCCTTCATTGGTAATAACTGTTTGCCAGGTATTATCGCCAATACGATTCGCAAAGCTATCCAGTACTCTTCTGGTTCTATTCAGTGCTTTTTTTTCACACTGGGAGATAAAGGTCACCATCATTTGGTGTCACCCTTTCTTTTTTGTATGCTTTTTTTATTACTGGATAACTTTGCCAGGGCGGTAAAAATCAACTCAACTTCGGTCAGGGGCTGTGCATAATTTGCCATTGCATCCTGCATCATTTCAACCACACCATCTAAATTGCCATCAGCGGGAACAAGACCGCTAATATCCAGGCCAGACCATTTGGTTATAGGTAATCTGACCTGATCATACACTAACTTCTCACCCTCAATTTTACTCACTTAACCATGTCCTCAGTCAGAGTGCGAAGATGCGCTTCATTGCGTAATTCAAAACCAGACACCTCCATTTTTCCTGGCAACCTTCCCTGTTCCCGTGAAATCCGTACAAGTAGTTTGCAGGAGAATGAGGGGCAATCTGGTTTATCCCATAGATACATTTTTTAATCTCCGTATATTATGTGGTTATAATATTTGTTATTCTCCGCACAGCCACTGTAAATAATCTTTTTTAAGGGCATTAAGATACTGAAATTTCTCATAATACCTCACCTTTACTTTGATGATGCTTTAAAGCAATAAGCTTGACCTGATCAAACATAAAATCCAGCGCTTTATGATCTGTGAATGCCTGCAAACATTGCTGGCGAAATTCCTGTTCGGTGGCTTTTTCTTTTGCACAAATAAATGCCCATGGCAGAACAAGCGTATCTTTAATTAAATCGGCCACGTCAAATACCAAAGCACCGCGGCGTGTTTTGCCATGCATTACGGCAAAACCGTGGGGAATACCCAGCACCCATAATGTTGTTGCTGCTAAACCATAGGCCAGATAATTGCCGTGATTTAAAAAATCATTGGCAATGTCTGTTGATTCCCTTTCTCTAACAAAACCACTTTGCTTAGTTTTATTGGCAGCAATTTTATAAAGTTTTTTGGTTAGTTCAGCTTCTATCTGTAATAAATTACTTACTTTTTCAGCCTTTTCTATTCGCTTACTCATATTAAGTAATGAATCTGAAATATCTTTATTATTTATGTCAAAACCTTCAGTTTTTAAATCTCGATCTTTTGACCAGACTTGCTGCATAAATTTAATACGTGCAGTTTGAAACTGTTTGGCAGCCTGTAATCTTTTTTCATCATCAAACCAGAATTTCATCCAGCCCTGAATATATTCAGTTGGACGATATTCACTTTGCGGAGTCATCCATTCAATTTCTGCTGCCTGAAATAATGGCGTTGCTCCACCACCACAGAAACCAACCAAAACACCAGCACTTGCCAGCATCCGCATAGCGGCTTGCGTAATGGAAGTACCTGTACCCAGCAATATGGCTGTGGTGTTTGCAATGGGTATATTCCAGTACTGGTTTTCATTTTTTGCTTCGGTTAAATACAATACCCTGCCATCTTTTTGCATTACCCGACACATTTCCAGGTAATATATATTGGCTCGCTTTGAATGCAGTATGGATTTTAAGTCTGTTAGTTGTTCCATATTTTATTTTTTCACTACTGTCCAGAATAATTGTGTAAAACTGCAACACATGAATTAAAATAGTATTTTTTCATATCGACATCAGCTGCTGTTTAAGAAAAACATTCACACTTATACGTTCCCAGACTGAAGCTGAATTTTGTAGGTGTTTAATTTCTGCTGTAAGTTTTTGCCCTCGTTGTAACATTTGTATCAGCGTTTTATTTTCACGGCGGGGGATATAACCCAGTTTTGAATTTTTCCAGTACACGGCAATGGCGTTGTGATCATATTTATTTTGTGGCTCTGCTTGCAGGGTTAAGCTATCGCCTATGTTCATTTGTGTAAAAATATTTTCTGCCTGATAATATTGAAATCCCGCAATGGCTGATTGCTGTAGCAGAATGTCGGTAGCAGGTTGTACGTTATTTATTACTTTTGCTTTTACTGCTATGGGTAAGAAGCCCAGGCCTATTACTGTTTTTATAAAACTACGACGTGACATGCTGGCTCTCCTTTTATAATTTAAATTTAATTTCCTGTTTATACTCGTTATCTGTCTCAAAACATGAGAATCCTTTAGATAATTTTATTAGTTTAAGAAAAAGCTGATTACAGGTTCTGCCTGAAAGTGATGTTTAAAATTAAAGCCCCCTCACCCTAACCCTCACCCTAACCCTCTCCCCCAGGAGAGGGGATTTATAGTGAGAATCTCTCAAACAATTTTATTAATTTAAAAAGGATCTACTTACCCTAACTCTCTCCCCCTGGAGAGGGGATTTATGGGATGGTTTAAATATTATTTTTTATATATCTTAGCCATTTGGTTTATTTCCTGTTTTACTGCCTGTTTTAAACTGGCTGGTTTTATAACTTCTATTTCTGCTCCATATTTCAAAATATCCATTATTAATTCGGTGGGGTTGTGATAAGGCAGTGTTATTTGGTAAGCGCCATTTTCCAGCCATTCTCCTGTTTGCTGTGGATGCCATTGTTCTTCGGCCAACCAGCGGGCAAGTTTTGGGCTGGCTTTAAGCACGGCGAGTTTATCGGCTTTGCCTGCAAATATTCCATAGGCGCTGGCGTAGTGTTGATTGAGTTTATTTTCGCTGATTTTTTTACTGGCCTGTTTAAGCACTTTTATCTGGCTAATGCGATCAATGGCAAAGGTTCTAAAATCTTTTTTCTGATGACACCAGGCATCCAGATACCAGTTATCTCGGTAGTGACTTAATCTTTGCGGTGAGATTCTGCGTTCACTTTGCTGGTTATTGCTGCGCCCGGTATATTGAATATTGGCCTGCTGATGATTAAGCACACAGCTGGCTACATGACGAAAAGTTTTGTTCTGTTGCTTACGCTGCCCTATGCCCAGTATGCGAATACTTCTAAATACCTTGCTGGGATCAAGCCCCTGTTTCTGTAAGATTTTTTCAATACGTTTGCGCAACGGTTGTATTTGCTGGCTGATTAAACCCGGTTTAATTTCAGCAATCATCTGGTGAATGGCGAGTAGTGCATAGAGTTCTTCATGATTAAACCACAGGCCGGGCAGTTCATAATGGTGACTATTTTTCTGGTAGGCAACACCCTGTTCACTGGTTTCTATGGGCGCATAGAGCACATCTCGCATTAGATTGATAAGACGATAAACAGAGGCTCTTGAGCATTCCAGTTCACGCATTACAAAATCAATCGTTAAGGGGTAACGATTATTTTTTAGCAGGCGGTCTAGCTGATAAATCCGATCAAACTTATCCATTTATTATCCCTGTTAATATCAGGGATATTGCCATATTATTTTTTATGCGTATATGAATTGAGAGCGTTGTATGAGAGAAAATTATTTTAATAGAACCTGTTTCATCGCCATTCCTGCATGCTTCTAGCAGAAATCTCGCATATTTACTGGCTTTAGGCCACTGGATTCCGGCTTAAAAGCATGCAGGGATGACGGGATTTGTTTCGTACAAAGGTCTCGAATTGCTTTTTACAGGCAGGGGATCTGGCACTCTGGTTATTATATTCATCTTCAAATGGAAAGAGTTTTATTACAAAAATATCAATGGGTGTTCACTGCTAAACCACCCGCAACCAGATAACACACACCTGCATCATTGAGCAACTGGGAAATACATTCTAATGTAGCAAGTTTCATAGTTTTAGCTTAGCTATTTACCTTGATGAATATAGCGGTTGTGTTAGCGGCTACAGTTCTTTTGACTTGCGAAACAGGCAATAAACCAGTAACTTACGCGCTCTATTTCCAATGTCTTGAAGTTATTCCCATGGCACGAAAATCTACCGTAAATTTTGAAAAATCACTGACCGAGCTGGAGCTGCTGGTCGAAGATATGGAAAATGGTGATTTATCTCTTGAAGATGCGCTAAAACACTTTGAAAAAGGCATTGGTCTGGCATCAAACTGTCAACAGGCTTTACAAAAAGCCGAACAGAAAGTGCAACAACTTGTTGAGAAAAACGGCGAACTTCTTGAAAAGCCCTTAGATATTAATGAATAAACCTGCTGTTAACTAATGCCTAATACTTCTTCTTTCAAGCAAATACTTAGTAGCTTTTGCAGTCGTGTTGATACCGCACTGGATAGCTGGTTACCTCAGCCATCAGGCCCTGAAGCTCATTTGCAAAAGGCTATGCGCTATTCAGTTATTGGTGGTGGCGGCAAGCGTGTGCGCCCGGTTCTGGTTTATGCTGCGGGTCAGGCACTCAATATCGATCTGGATAAATTAGATGCCTGCGCCTGTGCAGTTGAAATCATTCATGCCTATTCACTTATTCATGATGATTTACCGGCAATGGATGATGATGATTTACGTCGTGGCAGACCCACCTGTCACAAAGCTTTTGATGACGCAACAGCCATTCTTGCAGGTGATGCGCTACAGGCCATGGCCTTTGAAATACTGGCAAAAGATAAACACATGGGCTGCGATGCATCCGCTCGAATTGATATGATTCGGTTGCTGGCCGAAGCCAGTGGCTCTGTTGGTATGGCAGGCGGACAGGCCATAGACCTTGCCGCTGTTGGCCAACAGCTTAGCCTTGATGAGCTGGAAAATATGCACTGTTTAAAAACCGGCGCACTTATTCGTGCCAGTGTTTTGCTCGGCGCTATGTGCAGCTCACAGGTGGATGCTAAAATTTTACACCGGCTGGATAACTACGCCCATTGCGTTGGTCTGGCATTTCAGATTCATGATGATGTACTGGATGTTATTGCCGACACTGAAACACTAGGCAAACCCCAGGGTTCAGACCAACAACAAAATAAGCCTACCTACCCAGCATTACTGGGGCTGGATGGCGCACGCAAAAGAGCAATGGAGCTTCATCAACAGGCACTAGCTGCTTTGGATGTTTTTGGTAATTCAGCAGATACATTAAGAACGCTATCCGCCTATATTGTAGAAAGAGAACACTGAGTTTATATGTCGAGCACTACGGACAATAGCTACCCTCTATTGGAGACCATCAATTCTCCAGCAGATTTACGCGCCCTCTCATCTCTTAAATTACCTCAGCTAGCCAATGAATTGCGTGATTTTGTTATTCAGTCAGTTGCCAATACAGGCGGCCACCTGTCTGCAGGGCTGGGGACTGTTGAGCTAACGCTGGCACTTCATTATGTCTACAACACACCTGAAGATAAGCTGGTCTGGGATGTCGGCCATCAAACCTACCCACATAAAGTGATTACTGGCCGCCGCGATCTTATGCACAGTATTCGTCAACATGAAGGCATTTGCGGCTTTCCCAATAGAGAAGAAAGCCCATACGACAGCTTTGGCGTGGGCCATTCCAGCACATCGATATCTGCTGCATTAGGCATGAGCATAGCTGCGGCCTGCATGGGTAAGAATCAGAAAACAGTGGCTATTATTGGCGATGGCGCAATGTCTGGCGGCATGGCTTTTGAGGCACTCAATCATGCCGGCGATACCGATGCCGATATGCTGGTGATTCTTAATGACAACGAAATGTCGATTTCACCCAATGTCGGCGGCCTGTCCAAACATCTGGCTAAAATTCTTTCTGGCAAGGTTTACTCATCGGTACGCAACGGCAGTAAAAGTGTAATGAAACATATTCCCAATATGTGGGAACTTGCCAGACGCACAGAGGAACACGTAAAAGGCATGATTGTACCGGGAACATTCTTTGAAGAACTCGGTTTCAGTTATTTTGGCCCTATTGATGGCCACGATATCCCTACATTACTGACCATGCTAAAAAACCTGAAAGCCCAGAAAGGACCCAAGCTTTTACATATCGTCACTCAGAAAGGCAAAGGCTTTAAACCGGCTGAAGATAATCCCTGCCTGTATCACGGCGTGGGCAGCTTTGACCCTGAAACAGGCGACAAGCTGGATCAATCTTCAAATAAACCCACCTACACCGAAGTTTTTTCAGACTGGATATGTGACATGGCAGAGCAGGATAATCGTCTGGTTGCCATAACACCTGCAATGCGAGAAGGCTCTGGTCTGGTTGAATTCTCAAAACGTTTTGGCAGGCGTTACCATGATGTTGGTATTGCAGAGCAACATGCAGTTACTCTGGCGGCCGGCATGGCATGTGAAGGTTTAAAGCCGGTTGTTGCAATTTATTCAACTTTTCTACAACGCGGTTATGACCAGTTAATCCACGATGTTGCATTACAGAATCTGCCGGTTCTATTTGCTATTGACCGCGCCGGTTTAGTGGGTGCAGACGGCCCAACTCATGCCGGCAGCTTTGATCTTAGCTATCTACGCTGCATTCCCAATTTGCTGATTATGGCACCTGCCGATGAAAATGAGTGCCGACAGATGTTATTTACAGGTTTCCAGCATAATGGCCCGGCGGCTGTTCGTTACCCAAGAGGACAGGGGCCAGGGCATGAAATAAAAACAGAAATGACCGCTCTGGAAATTGGCAGGGGTGAAATTATCCGCAATGGCAAACACACCGCCATTCTGGCTTTTGGCAGTATGCTAATTCCTGCATTACAGGCAGCCGAACAGCTGGACTGCACGGTGGTTAATATGCGTTTTATCAAACCACTGGACACTCAACTGATCAACGAACTCAGCAAAAACCATAAGCAATTCATAACGGTAGAAGAAAATGCAGCTCAGGGAGGTGCTGGCAGTGCTGTAAATGAATACCTGCTTGAACAGAATATTAGTATAGATGTGATCAACCTTGGCCTGCCTGATCGCTTTGTCGAACACGGCAGCTCAGCCAGATTGCTTACCGAATGTGGGCTTGATGTAAACGGCATTATTAAAGCCGCCAAACGTAAGTGATTGCTAATATCATCAATAACCGATAAAATCCTGCGGTTTTACTCAGTAATTTTTCGTTATACTCTTCGCGCCTGGGAATTTAATCGTTCAAAAAAGGCATGATTTTTCGTGGAGATCGAGGCAAGAACATTGTTGTAGTTTTCTGCTGCGCTGTTTTTCAACGAAGATATCTGCGAAAAAGCACGTGCGCCGGGTGCTAATAAAATTCCGGCTGCTGAGAGTATAGATTCCATGCCTGCAAAATATACGCTGAAAATATTAACAGATTTCGCTTCAGCTCATACCCTGCGTGATTATCCGGGTGCTTGTAGCCGTATGCATGGGCATAACTGGAAAGTAGAGCTTGAAGTTGAAGCAAGCCAGTTAAATGAAATCGGTATTGCCATTGATTTCAAGCAGATGAAAAAAATAGCGAACAAGGTATGCGAGCAGCTTGATCATCGCTACTTAAACGAACTTGAACCATTTACTGAAATTAATCCTACGGCTGAAAACATTGCTGCTTATTTGTACGGCGAAATTTCAAAACAGATTAATAACGAACACATTAAAGTAACAGCGCTAACTCTTTGGGAAACAGAAAGAGCAAGTGTGCGCTACCAAGAGAATTAAACTGATGACTAATACCAAAAATATTCCTGATGTACAAAATAGCGAAGACCGCCGTCAAATAGCTATTAACAAAGTTGGTATTAAAGATATTAAACACCCTGTTATCATAAAAGATCGCACAGGTGACATACAACATACTGTTGCCAATTTTAATATGTATGTGGACTTACCTCATCAGTTCAAAGGCACTCACATGTCTCGCTTTGTTGATATTCTCAACAACCACGAGCGCGAAATTACAGTGGAATCATTCCGTGAAATGCTATCTGAAATGACAGATCGTCTGGATGCAGAATGCGGCCACATTGAAATGAACTTCACTTACTTTGTAAATAAAACAGCGCCTGCAACAGGCGTAAAAAGTTTACTCGATTATGATGTAACATTTATCGGCGCGAGAAATCACGACGAGAATTGCGTAGCAATAAAAGTCGTTGTACCTGTTACCAGCCTTTGCCCCTGCTCAAAGAAAATTTCAGAGTATGGCGCACACAATCAACGCTCACACGTTACTGTTAATGTTCGCACTAAAGGTTTTGTGTGGATTGAAGATATTATTGATATTGTTGAAAAAGAAGCATCCTGCGAACTATACAGTTTACTAAAACGCCCGGATGAAAAAGTTGTTACTGAACGCGCCTATGACAATCCAAAATTTGTAGAAGATATGGTGCGAGATGTTGCCGCACGTTTAAATGATGATGATCGTATTTCAGCCTATACTCTGGAATCAGAAAACTTTGAATCTATTCATAATCATTCTGCTTATGCTTTAATTCATAAAGATAAAAC
>CAZFUY010000114.1:0-8238 GCA_964522445.1 uncultured Thiotrichaceae bacterium
CACTGTTCGGTATTAGCAGAAGATGCGATTAGTGCAGCGGTGGAAGATTATATAAAGAAAAAAGACGCATAATCTATCCCCCCATGAGATTATGATCTTTTAAGCCTGCTTTATGCAGGCTTTTTTATGTTCTGTAAAAAATAAAAAATGCCGGCAATGTTAATGATACTTAGATATTGTGATTTATTATTTTGATGAGTAAATATCTGGGATAGGCTATGATTATTTGCAATTAAAATTATAAAAATTTATTAAATGACTGAAAATTCAAAAAAAAATAAATCTCAATTATTAGATGAACTACAACAGCTAAAAGCTGAGAATTTGGTTTTAAAAGAAACACAGAAATTATTCAATAATGGGCCTGTGGTTGTTTTTAAATGGCGTAATACTCTGAACTGGCCAGTTGAATATGTTTCTCCAAATGTAAGTGATATTTTTGGTTATACGGAAGATGATTTTTATTCTGCTAAAGTGCTTTATGCGGATATTATTGCTAGCTCAGATCTTGAACAGGTAACAGCAGAAGTAAAAAAAGCGAGTGATGAAGGTGTACAGGCATTTGATCATAAACCCTATCAGATAATTCATAGGGATGGATCAGTTCGCTGGCTGTATGATCACACTGTGGTGGTTAGAAATAAGCATAATAAGATTACTTATTTTTATGGTTATTTATTTGATATAACAGAACAAAAAGAAATGGAGCAGGAACTGCTTGACTCGCATAGTCGCTATGAGGAGACGCAAAGGCTTGCGAGCCTGGGGAGTTGGAGTCTGGATTTACAGTGCAATAAGCTCCACTGGTCACAGGAAGTTTTCAATATCTTTGATATCAACCCAGATAAGTTTGATGCCTCATATGAAACATTTCTAAATATGATTCACCCTGAAGACAGGGATGAAGTTAGTCGGATTTATGCTGACTCGGTATCTAATCATTTGCCCTACGATATTACACACCGCTTATTAATGTCAGATGATTCAGTTAAATATGTGAGGGAATGCTGTGAGACTTTTTATAACGATAATGGAGAAGCAATACGATCTGTTGGCACGGTTCAGGATATAACTCAGTATAAAGAAGCTGAATTATTGTTGCAAAAAGTCTGTGATCATATGCAGATTGTAGCGGGTGAACGTGCTAATAATCTTGTTGAATTGAGTGATCTGGTTCAAAAAGGTGTAAAGCAGAGAATGCAAGTTGAGAATACGCTGAGGGAAGAGCGGGATTTTGTTAATGACCTGATTGATACGGCACAGGAGATTATTTTAACACTGGATTCAAACGGTGAAATATTACGTATCAATAATTATCTTGAAAAACTGTCAGGATATAGTATTGATGATGTGCAGGGAAAGGATGGTATTAGTACTTTTTTATTTGAGAAGAATCATCGGCAAGCCAGAGCTATATTTCAACGTGTTCTGGCAGGGGAGCAGATAGATGATATTGCCTGCTCTCTGTTAACAAAAAATGCAAATAAATATCAGATTGCATGGTATGCCAAGAGTATTAAAAATGCAGATGGAAACATTAATGCCGTGCTTGTTATCGGCCATGATATTACTAAACGAAAACAGGCAGAGAAGTCACTTGTACGGCATCGTAATATACTTGCCTGTGTGGCAGAAATATCAAAGCAATTTCTTATATCCAGTAGCTGGGAACTGTTAATTGATCGAGTATTGTTGTTACTTGGAAAAGCAGCATGTGTAAGCCGAGCTTACCTGTTTGAGTGTCATACAGATGTAGATAATCAGTTATTGTGCAGCCAGCGTTTTGAATGGTGTGTTGAAGGAGTATCACCACAGATAGATAATATGGAATTTCAGCATGTTGACTGGGATGAGGCTGGGTTAGGCGAATGGTATGAGGTATTGGCTGACAATAAAGTATTGATGCGTAGAAAATCAGAATATACATCTGACGAACATAATATTCTTGATCCACAGAATGTTCTTTCTATTCTGATGGTGCCTTTATTTGTAAATAAAAAACCATGGGGCTTCATTGGTTTTGATGATTGTGAGCAGGAACGAGTCTGGTCAGATATAGAAATTGCAGCCCTGGAGTCAGCGGCAGGGGTTATTGGTGGTGCTATTGAACGTGAATACTCTAAACAGGCTCTTCGTGCAAGTGAGCAACGTTTTCGTGGTTTGGTAGAGTCAACTAATGACTGGATATGGGAAGTAGATATTAATGGAGTCTTTACCTATGCCAGCCCTTTGGTTGAAGAAATGCTGGGTTATAAGCCTGAGGAAATAGTTGGTAAAACACCTTTTGAGTTAATGCCTGATAATGAGATAGATAGAGTAAAACAGGCATTTCACAATATTGTTGATACCTGTGGTTCATTTTCGGGGCTTGAAAGTATAAAACTGCATAAGGATGGTACGGCGATAACGCTGGAAACAAATGGTGTGCCTATTCTGGGGCAGCATGGAAAACATGTGGGGTACCGTGGCATAAACCGTGATATTTCTGATCGGAAACTGGCTGAAAAAACACGTATAGCCCAGGCTGAAAAGCAAAGAGATGATCTGGTTCGAGAGGTGCATCATCGCATTAAAAATCATCTTCAGGGATTGATGGGGCTGCTGAAACAGCGTGGAAAAGAAGGTTATGAATATGGCGCTATTATTGATGAAACCATTACACAGATAGAATCTATTGCAATTGTTTATGGCCTTCAGGCTTCAGACCCTGGTGCGCAGATTTACTTTGGTCAGATGCTGGAAGCTATTATTCACAGTGCGGCAGGTTTGACACAATTATCATTATCCAATACATATGGGCATGAGATTGGTTCGTGTGAAGTGGATAGAGGCAAGGCAGTAGCTCTGGCTCTGGCTGTAAATGAGCTGATTATAAATGCAATAAAACATTTTCCCCCTGAAAGTGAAAAAGATGAAATAAAAATTCATCATGAGCATAAACTGGATTGTGTTATTTTAACGGTGCGTAATCCAGGGTATCTGCATAGTGAATTTAACTACTATAGTGGAAAAGGTCTGGGAACGGGGCTTGAGCTGGTTAAGGCTATGCTGCCAGGAAAGGGAGCAGAGTTGAGTATATTTGAAGAAAATAATGAGGTAGTGGCAAAGCTGATAATTAGCCCACCGTTGCTCATTGATGTGTAGCAGGAGAATGTGTGAAGTGAAGGTAAAAAAATTATTACTGGTAGATGATGATGGTCTTGTGCTGTCAACTTTTGGTAAAGGTCTGGCCGATCATGGTTATGATGTAGTGCTTGCAGATAGTGGTGAAGAGGCTCTTCGTGTTGCTGAAAAAGAGCAATCAATAGATCTGGCTATTCTGGATATACGGATGCCAGGATTATCAGGTATTGAAGTGGCTCAGTCATTAAAATGCCTGGGCATAGCTTCAATGTTTCTTTCTGCCTATGATGATAAAAATTATGTAAAGCAGGCAGTTGATGAAGGTGCGCTGGGGTATCTGGTAAAACCAATTGATGTAGAAAAAGCCATTCCAGCTATTGAATCAGCACTGCAAAGGGCGCTGGAAATACAGGCTCTTTTTGACACTAAACAACGCCTTGATAGTGCTTTAGAAACAGGAAATCAGGTTAATGTTGTTATAGGAATACTTATGGAGCGGCATCGTCTGGCGAGGCAGGATGCTTTTGAATTGTTACGTATGAAAGCTCGTTCAAGTCGACGAAAAGTAAAAGATATAGCAGAAGAAATGTTGGGTGCATGGGATATGATTAACCTGAGTTAATCTCTATAAACGCCAGTAGTTTTACTGCGTGATAAAGTCTAAGTATTTTGACAATGCTTATTTATGAACTATAAATAATGAAGTTACTGAAGCCTTTAATCCTGCTTCTTTTAGAACTATCTGGTTTGTAATCTTATTTAAATTGATACACAGGTTATAACTTAGCAACGGATTTTTTCCTTTCCACTCGAACATTCTGTTTAAATCTGGCTTTTCATCCCGCCTTTAATTTATTGAATCAATACCTATGTTCTGAAATATAAGACATGGATAGAAGATGATATGTCTTGAATATAAAAAATTATAAATATTGTTATTGAGAAAACTACTTAAAGATAATAGATAAAGAAAGCTGTTCATTAAGGAAAATGTCTGTATGAATGTTAAAACAAAGCTTATTGTTGTGTCATCCTTGTTGGCAATTGTTCCACTGATAATTGCCACAATACTTCTGGAACGTGTATCAACCACTATGGCTAGTGAGGCACTGGAAATAGCCGCACAGCATCAGTTAATTTCAATTCGTGACACTAAAAAAACACAGCTGGTTGCTCAATTTAAGATATAGAATTTAATAAGGAGTATTAAAATGAACTCTAACACCCATTCCAGTAAATCGAAAAAAAGTTTGATGCGTTACCTGTTTAATCTCAGGATAAAACATAAATTTATTCTTGTTGGCAGCCTGGCTACTTTATCTGTTCTGGCCATGGTGACACTTAATCAATACACCACACAGATTTTTTCTGAGCTGGGAGAGATATCGCTTGGTGTTAGTCATGCAGAGACGGGTATGCTGACATTAAGGAGAAATGAGAAAGATTTTTTAGCTAGAAACGACTTAAAGTACAGGGATAAGTTTAATGCAAATCTTAAAAATCTAATTGCTAATCTGGAAGAATTAAGGAAAAGCTTGCAGGCACATAATTTAAATACTCAGACAGCGGATGAGCTCTCTGAGAAATTAATAGAGTACGGTGTTATTTTTAATAAGCTGGTGGCTGCTCAACAAAAAATTGGCCTGAATCCTAAAGATGGTTTGTATGGTGGATTACGTGTATCGGTACATAATGTAGAAGACGTTCTTAATACCATGAATGAACCACAGCTAATGGCTGACATGCTCAGGCTTCGTCGCAATGAAAAAGATTTTATGTTGCGTCTGAACATGAAGTACCCAGTAAAATTACAAAAAAATCTGTCTAAAATGCGACACCATCTGGCTGCCAGTGATTATCCTGATAATATAAAAAATAAAATTATTGTTCTTCTAGATCAGTACCTGACACAGTTTAATGCGCTGGTTGTTGCCTCTCAGCAAAAGGGTTTTAATAGCAAACAAGGTTTACAGGGTGAAATGCGTACTACTGTACATAAGACAGAAGGCCTGTTAACTACGATGTCAGATGATATCTCACTGGCCATTAAGTCACTTATTTCCAGGATTCAGAGTAGCTCCATTATTGCGCTTATTGTACTTACTGTCGTAATTATCGGTTCACTTTTATGGCTATCACGGAGCATTCTTTACCCGGTTAATAAACTGGTTGGCACTATGCAGAAAATTGTTGCAGAAAAAAATGTCTCCCTGCGCTGCCATTTGAATAGTGATGATGAACTGGGGGATATGGCTGTTGCATTTAATGCAATGATGGAAGAGTTTCAGAATGCCCTTCGTAGTACAGCTGAATCGGCAAATCAAATGTCAACAGCATCGGTACAACTTGCTGATGTAGCAAGTCATACTCATCGTAGTATGCAAGAACAGTCATCACAAACTGAACAGGTTGCAACAGCAATGAACCAGATGAGTGCCACAGTACAGGACGTGAGTAGAAATATTGCTGGCACGGCAGATGCGGCTGCAGAAGCGAATACAGAAACAGCAAGAGGTCGCCAGATAGTGGAAGATGCTGTGCAGGCTATTCAGCAACTGGCGAGCAAGCTTGAAGGTGCTGCAGATGTTATTCATCAACTGGAGCAGGACAGTGAAAATATTAATACTGTACTTGATGTGATTAAAGGCGTGGCAGAGCAGACTAATCTACTTGCACTTAATGCTGCTATTGAAGCTGCGCGCGCAGGAGAGCAGGGGCGTGGATTTGCGGTAGTAGCAGATGAAGTACGCACTTTGGCGGGGCGTACTCAGCAATCGACAGAAGAAATTAATCAGGTGATTGAAAAATTGCAGAGTGGTTCGCGTAAAGCGGTAGATGTTATGAATAAAAGCAGGGAAGAGGCTCAGTCTGTGGTTGATCAGGCGATCAAAGCAGGATCATCACTGGCTGTTATTTCTACAGCAGTGGCACATATTAATGATATGAGTAATCAGATTGCCAGTGCTGCAGAGCAGCAGAATGCTACGGCAGAGGAAATTAATCGCAATATTATGAACATTTCTGGAATGTCGACAGAGACAGCAGCCGGTGCTCAGCAGACAGTATCAGCAACTGAAGATCTTGCTCGTCTGGGTGATGAGTTGCATGGGCTGGTGGCTCAATTTACTGTTTAAAATATATTGTGGTAATTAGAAATAAAGATATGTTTTTTGTAAAAAAAATATTACTTATTTCTATGGAGGTGGAGTTTGAAATTTACTTTTGAAAAATGTGCAAAACTGGCACTGGAAGATCCTGATGCTTTTGAAGTTTATCGTGCTGAACTGGTGAAGCAATTTATAGAGCAAAAAAGTCCGGAAGAACAAAAAAGGCTTAAGGGTCTTCAATTTCAGATAGATATGGAACGTCGTAAAGCTCGAACGCCAATGGCATCCTGCATCAAATTAAATGGCATGATGATGGATCATTTTTATGATGAATATATGGATGCTAGTAATAAAAAATTGAGTTCTTATGAAAAGAAAGAATGTGCAGTTATTTATGCCTGGCCAGAAAATAAGAAACAGGGGGCGCAGAAATAAGTATTATTATTTCTGCTAAATTATTTTTTTGCCAGTAATCGATCCAGGCAATTAGCAAAATTCTGCCCATCTTTTTTATTATATGACGAAGGGCCTCCAGATACTTCGCCGGTAGAACGTAGCTCTTCCATTAAATTTCGCATGCGCAGGCGTTGTTTTATATTTTCTTCTGTATATTGTTCACCTCTGGGGTTGATAACGTTTGCGCCTTTATCAACTGCATCAGAGGCTAAAGGAATATCAGCTGTAATAACAATGTCGCCAACATCAAGGTTGTCGACAATATAATTATCTGCTTCATCAAACCCCTGTTTAACCTGAATAGCATTTATCAAAGGTGATTTTGGTTTGGGTATGTACTGATTGGCAACTAAAGTAAGTTGTGTTTTTGTGCGAATAGCTGCGCGAAATAAAATTTCCTTGACGACTTTAGGGCAGGCATCAGCATCAATCCATATTTTCATAATTCTTTTTTCATCCTGTAATGTTGAATGCAGTTAAAAAATAAATAGCTTTTTTCTATGTGGAAGGGGTCGGAGTTAAATTTAATAACTTTTATGTCAGGTTTTCACTTTTAAGCATATCAAATTTGACTCCAATGCAGTGTGTTCCTAAATATTATTTGTTTTACCTGCTCTTTCTGAATGCCGTACATCCATGCGCATAAATAGTATACTAGCGAGATTATCTTTGCAGTTTATATTGAGGTTGTTATGAGAATCAGAACCAAATGGCACAATAAAGAAAGGGAAGTGTCCGTTGAAGAAAAGGCCAATACAATGGCGTTTATTTCCTGGCGTATAGCAATGGCATTTGCTTTGAATATGGAAAATGAGAATTTTCAGACAGATACTCAGAAACAGCGGCTGGAAATTATTTTAGAAGTGGTGGCTTTTTTAATTTCAGTAACTGATCGTCTTGTTGCATCCCAGATGGATGTAGATGAACGTCGTGATCTGGTAACTAAAATGGCAATTAAATTATCTAAAACTTTTCAGGAAAACTGTGAAGATTTGATTGCTCGAAATGAAGATTATGCAGGGCCATTTATTAATGTCTTAAATGAGCGTTTAAATGCTTATTCTGAGTGTGGCTGGGAAGATGAAGAAGAAATGCCGGGTTATCAGTATAAACGTGATTTTGGTAATTATGTGAGTGCCGTTATGGGTGAGAAAGACAATAAATGGATCACCGATCACGTTATGCAAATAGAAGTGCCTGAAGCCATGCTGACTTTGAAAAAGTCCAAATATGAAATGGTGGATGGAGGTAGTACTGCGAGTTTGGGTGCTTAAAATTGCATGGAAGGGGTCGGAGTCAAATTTAACAACTTTTATGTCAGGTTTTCACTTTTAAGCATATCAAATTTGACTCCGACCCCATGCGAACTAGGTTTTTATTTTACTGGCAATAAAAAGGCCGGAATAAATCCGGCCTTTTTAAAACTTAAAGTTTAAGCCTTAAGCTTTAAAGTTAGCGGCGTTATCTGTGTTATGAGCGCTGCCGTCTTCGAAACCTGCATCATAAGCATCGTTAGTACGTTGCTCTTCACGCTCTGGGTTACATACATAAC
>CAZFUY010000115.1:0-8166 GCA_964522445.1 uncultured Thiotrichaceae bacterium
GCAATCGAACTATCAGAATCCATATTCCACTCCATGTGACGATAAACAAATTTCAGATCACCCCAGTTATATTTATAACCGATACCACCTATAATCTGGTATGTGCTATCAGACTGTCCTGTTCCCACATCGAAGTGATAAGGCATAAACCAGTTTTCATTTAACGCCAGTTGACCGCGTACACCAATAACTGCATCAAATACCGTTTCGCTACCGGAGGCTCCGACAGTATTATTATTTCCGGTTAAATCCAGGTCGACATCAATATCAAAATAACGCGCACCGAATATAAAATCTGTTGTGTTTTGATTGCTATGGCTAATGTTGTAACCCGCGAGTATGCTAATAACCAGACCTTTAAGTTGAAGGTCTACATTTACCGTTCCACTGGGAAGAGTTGCACCATCATCCGCCCCAATGTCCATATAAATTAAATCATTTACAAACGACCATTTATTGTTGCGCACTTCATAAGTACCCATTAATGCAAAATCCAGCTCCCTGATAATATCGCCAAAATTTATATCAATATCAGTTTCGTTCTGCTGTTTTCCGCTTATGCCAGCCCCCCATAAATAAACACTGGCCGAATGCTTCCATCTGTCATCGCCATTGGCTGAAGCCGTTAAAGAGCTTAACAGCATGCTACAGGTACAAAGTAATAACACTATTTTTATAGTGGTTTTAGGTGTTTTCATTTAAGCTTTTCCTTCTTAAAATTATTTAATACTGATCTAGTCTATAGCTTGTATATTAAACAATTTTTTTCTATACTTCTTATCATATTGCGACAATTCAAATATGAGCTAGTAACAACTCAAGGAAGTTTATACATACATATAAAATGCCTCATAAAAACAAAATCCCCCTTCTCCGAGCGGCAACCCTCACCCCGCTGTTACTAGCGGCTAAAGAAATTGGCACTCCGGTTGAAAAAATGCTGCGCCAGGTAAATTTACCCACGCAGATTGATGACTGCCCGCACATGATTCTGCCTGAAATACCCGCGTGGAAATTAGTGAATAATATCTTTAAACTGGAGGGTGATCCGCTGTTTGGCCTTAAAGCGGCTACAGAACTGGCACCCCATGACCTGGACACAATAAAACCCTTACTGGCAGGTTGCACCAATTTAAAGCAATTACTTGAACGTATTGTAAATATTGCTCCAACGCAAAGCACTATTGCTGGCTACAGTTTGCGGGAAACCGGCAACATAATCTGGTTTAACTATCAAACACCGCATCTAATTGCGGACTATGAACAGGTTGAACTATATGATCTCACCGGCATAATACAACTGGTACAGTTAGTTGTCGGCGCACACTGGCGTCCCAATGAAATTCATTTCAGTTTTAACTATAACCATCATATTAATCAATCTGAACAGCTTAATCCGTCAAAAATTCTATTTTCACAACCTAACGGTGCTATCGCTATTCCCCGCCATCTACTTGCAATGCAATTACCCAACCTGACTGATAAAAACAACGATACAATACCTGATTATTCGTTACCCGGAACACTCAGTGACCAGCTTATGACAACCGCCTTTCAGTATATCGGCGAGAAAAAACTCGATAATAAATTACTAACCGACCTTACCGGCATGCAATTCAGAACGCTGCAACGTAAACTGGCAAAAGAAAATACCAGCTTTTCTCGAATTTTAGATAGCGCACGTTTTCGTAAATCACAGTTTTTACTAAAAAAATCCGATGAAAAACTTCTCGATATTTCACTTATGCTCGGCTATTCAAATGCCTCAGCATTTTCTCGAGCTTTTAGGCAATGGTCTGGTGTATCGCCGGGTGAATTTAGAAAGCTTAACCTTAATATTTCATGAACTTAACCAACTTTAATCGCTAGAGGTTAACAATATCTAATTGGGGTATCTCGAATTTTTTACCCAACATATAATCAGGGGTCATACCTTTATCTTTCTGAACCTGCTGACAGGTTTGCATAATCGCCTACATATCCCATTTATTTGCCCCCAGATAGCTTGCTTTACATTTTAGATTCATTTGCAATCTATCTTCAGCTTTATGAGCTGCCTTTATATCTTCTGGATCTTTAATATCAGCTTGTATTCAAAAATAACAATAGCGTATGGGATACCTTCATTTTTTCACTCAGGGATTATTGCAGGATTATCAAAAGCGTATAAATTTTAGTGTTCTTCCTATATAACCCATGCAGTCTGATAACGCCCATCGACATCCGCCATAGTAATCATTGTCAGTTCACTTTTATTAAGCACCAGCCATGAGTAAATTGTGTCAAAGTTAATTCACATGATGGTTTCATCTTTGGGGTCAGCTGTCTTGCCTACGCTCATAATAACGCCAACACCATTGTTCCTGTTACCGCGCTATTTTTACATAACGTCATTATTTTCTGAGTTTTAACCAGAGCAGAGTTATCTTTTGTAGCGGCTGTTACATTAGTCAGTGAAACCGCAGTTGTATATGCTTTATCATCCTGCTGAGGTACTCGAAGCCTCATTACAGGCGGTTAAAAATTGCATAGAAGCGGCAAGCATCGCAAATATGATATTGTTCTTTTTTTAAACTATTCTTTAATAGATTGTTATGAGTCTGTACAAATACTGGTGCATAGAGCATACAGTTTATTGATCTAATTAATGCTTCAGTTTAATGACTTTACTGAAGATAACTAATTAACATTACAGCAAATGCACTTCATTAAAGCCTGTTTAAAAGTAAATATCCACGCTCTAATGACGTGGTTTAATTGTTAAATAAACATACCAATCAGCACGCCCTATAATTTGCAATACTAATCAAGCCAGCCATCTTTTTTAAAGTAAAAATACAAGCCCAATGCTACGCCAGCCATAACCACAAGTGCAATAGGATAACCCCATGTAAGATGAAGCTCCGGCATATTGTCAAAATTCATACCAAAAATACCGGCCAAAAAAGTGATCGGCATAAATATGGCTGAAAGAATTGTTAACACCCCTAACCGATGATTCATTTTTTCCTGCTCGTTAGTATCGTAGCGTAAGCTTAAATCGGTAATCGTTTTATCCAGGCGCAGCAACACCTGAGATGTATTTGATGCATTGGTTGTAGCCAGCTGAAAATACATCGGGTATTCGATCAGGTTCAGCAAATTTTCATCAAGGCTGCGTAACATATCAAAACAAACAATCTGTGAACTACTCACGGTATCATAGACTCGCAATAGTTTTTTTTGATCATGAATATCACCTATCTCAATACTCTCCGGGTTTTTATCCATTTGCTCATCCATACGATAAAGCTCTGAACGAAGCTCTATTGCCATTTTAGACACCAACAATGATTCACGTGCCAATAGTGCGCTTAACAACGACGGCATCGAACCTTTTGCCAGCTTTAATTGATTAGTCACAGTTAATAAATACTGATGCGTCATAACAGAAGCCGCATTAAAACAGATAACTAAATTTTGAAGACATAAAAATGAGACATAATGCTCTCTAGGCCCACGCTCATCCGTATTAACGCACACCGAGCATTCAAAGTAGACTTCATTTTCAAAAGGAAATACCACGCTGACGTTTCTCGGGTTTAAGACACAGTAAATAGCCGTATCATCTACCCCCAGATCTATCAAAAAACGCTCAATGTCTGTTGCCTCACCTTCCATAATACTGACCATGTACATGGAATTATGATCGCGATAAGTTGTGTTAAATGTAAGCTCTTCGATGGTTTCTATCGTTGCCGCTTCAGTTACCTGGTAATAGTTTGCTTTCATATGTACTCCAACCCTGATTTATTGTAAAGAAAGCCTTTCCGAAGTGTACAGATAATGTATATTGAATAAAATAACCTGTAAGCCATAGGTGAATTTTTTACTACTATTGAACTAGAATAATTTTAGTCTTTAATTAGACCTTACATCATTACGGTTTCTTTATAAACCAGCGCATTGAGCACAAGCTCACTCTATTAGAACCAATATTAGACTTTATTCGTCTGTATAAATATTTTTCGGAAGATATATCGTTGTGTCATAAAATGGTAAGTGCATTTGAATGAACATGCTATATGATAGGTATAACTTAACAGAACTAAAACTCAATTTTATCAGATTACTCCATACCAGTTGCTATCTGTGTATTGCATAATGCCGACAAGCACAAGAATTGTTCTAAACTAGCACTGAAATGACTTATAAAATATGACTAAATCACGAATAAGAGGAAAAGCAATGCAAACTAAACCGCAATTGAAACTACTGGCATCCTTGTCAGGTTTCCTGTTTCTTTTTGGTTGCGCATTAATGGACGCACCCACATCCGACTCCATTTTAGATGAAACTAATACCGTAAAAAGCAGTGCTCAGAACAGGTGGGCAAGTACCGTTACTGGAGGTACAGTGGATGATGGCTGGTTACAAAATTTTGAAGACCCGAAATTAGTCAAATTAGTTGCTGAAGTTATGGCGAATAATAAAAGCCTGCAAGCAGCATCGGCACAGGTTGATGCCGCTGCCGCTTTAGCAACACAGGCGGGAGCAGCATTAAAGCCGAGCATTGGCCTCGGTGCTGCGGCTAATGTAGGTGACTCTTCAGGTATTTCTTCGTTTGACTCCAGCAATGCTTTTTTAAATATGTCATGGGAGTTAGATGTATGGGGGCGTGTTCGCTCTCAGGAAGCCTCAGCGACAGCAGCCTATAAAGCAACGGAAGCGGATTATATGTTTGCCCGTCAGTCACTGGCTGCCGTGACCAGTAAAACCTGGTTTTTAGCCACTCAGATACACGGTCAAAAACAGCTAGCTGAGGAAGCCGTCGATATTTTTTCAAAGTTAATTAAGATTGTTGAAGCCAGAAAACGTGCTGGCAAAGCCCAACCACAAGATTTACCTCTAGCAAGAGCGGATCTGGCGAATGCTCAGGGGGCTTTACATCAAATTACCAGCAGCTACAAAGAAGTGCTGCGCAGCATTGAAGTGTTAAGTGGTCGCTACCCATCCGGCAAACTTCAGCCAAACACTGAGTTTGTTGCAATATTGCCGGATATCCCCGTTGGCTTACCTTCAGAAATTTTAGAACGCCGCCCGGATTTAATTGCCGCAGAACAACGTGTTGCAGCTACATTTTATGGCAAAGAACAGGCTGAGGCAGCAAGGCTGCCAAAGGTTTCACTAACAGCATCAGCTGGAAATGTTAACAGTGGTCTTGCGGATATGCTTAATGTCAATGATCCCGTTGGTCAGATGGGTGCAAGTCTTTTTGCGCCTTTGTATTCAGGCGGTGCATTAAAGGCTGGCGTTGAAATTGCTGATGCCAACAAAAAAGCCGCGATGTCTGCCTATGCACAAAGAGTGCTAGAAGCATTTAAAGAAGTTGAAACCGCACTGGAAAATGAAAAGTTATTTTTACAACGTGAAGAAAGTTTACAGACAGTAGTCGATGAAAGAACTGAAGCTGTACGCATAATGGAAGTACAGTATAAAGTCGGACGAATTGAGTTTTATAATTTGTTGCAGGCTCAGGCTGGGCTTTTATCTTCCCGCTCTACTTTAATCTCAATGAGAAACGAACGCCTTTCACAGCGGGTAAATTTACATCTCGCATTGGGTGGCAGTTTTGAAGACAACACAAAAAAAGTTAATTAAATTAACACTTTATCAGGAGGCTTTAAATGACAGGTTTAGATATTTTCGCACTCATCGTTTTGCTGGTTATTGTAGGCTCAGCCGGCTTTGTATTTTTTCTGATCGGCCAGTGGCCGGGTAAGGTTGCTGAGGAACGCAACCACCCTAATAAAGATGCAATTAAAATCGGTAGCTGGCTAACCTTAATTGCGGCCTTTCCATTATGGACGGTTGTTGCCATGTGGGCACTTTCGGCACCCAGACCACCACAGGAAAATTTAACCGCAGAGGAGATTGATAACAGTATTGAAGGACTTAAAAATACAATTAAAGATCTCGAAAAGCAAAAACAGGAAATGGGAGCACAAGCATGATTGCATTTTTAACGGTTATTTATATTGTTTTACTACAAGTTGCTTTCAAATTTAAATGGATAAAACCAACCACTTTATGGAAAGCCTCCCCCGTAATCTGGGTGTTAATTCTGGCTATCGGATTATTTGTGCCCATGCAGTTCTGGGCACCCGGTGGAAAAGTTCTGGTTTTGCAAAATGCAGTCCCAATTGTGCCCAATGTTTCAGGCCAGGTAATTGAAATTTCAGTTAAGCCAAATGAACTCATTAACAAAGGTGACCCTTTATTTAAGCTCGATCCGACATTATATCAAGCCGGTGTAAACCAGATTCAGGCACAACTGGAGCTGGCAAATGCACGACTTCGAGAAGCACAGGATTTAAAGAAGGATAATGCCATTAGCATCTGGGAGTATGAACAGTATCAAGCTCAGGCAAAGCAACTGAAGGCATCGCTGGATACCGCAGAATATAATTTGGAGCAAACTGTTATCCGTGCACCGGCGGATGGCTTTGTAACAAATTTAGCGCTCAGAGAAGGCGCTAGAGTATCCTCTATTCCAATGGCACAAATAATGACATTTATTGATACATCTGATCATGTTATTTTTACGCAGATACTGCAAAGTTATTTACGTTTTATTGAACCTGGTCAGTTAGTCGAGGTGACATTTAAACGACAGCCCGGGAAAATTTATACCGGAAAAGTCGACTTCATCATAAATGCAAACGCAACAGGCCAGGTTATGGCAAGTGGTAAAATGGTGGCGACCAGAGAAATAAAGGCAATGCCATTTAGTGTGCGAATTTTGCTCGATGATAAAGAGTTCATGAATACTCTACCTGCCGGTACGGTTGGCAGTATCGCCATTTATACCGGGCAAGGTAAAATGACTCATATTATTAGAAAGGTGATGATAAGAATGGATTCACTAACAAATTATTTTAATCCTAGCTAGAACGATAACATCTATCCCCGACCACCCGTGTCGTGGGTAGCCTCCTGATAAAATGTAAAAGTATCAATGACTAATATTAATAAAACACGCGATACTCTAATTATAATTGTTTTAATTATGATCATTCTAATGATGCTGCGCAGCGCTCAAAGCATCGTTATTCCTATCCTGCTCGCGGTATTTTTAGCGATTATCGCGGCTACCCCAGTTGGCATGCTAAAAAAACGCGGCTTATCTATCCCTCTTTCTGTTGGCATTGTTTTTATCGGTTTTATTATTCTGGAATTTTCTGCTGTATTAATATTCGGCAATACATTTGTGAATTTCATAAAAGTATTACCGGCTTATCAGGCGAAATTAGATGGTTTGATGATTGCAATTATTAACAGCCTGCAGGAACTGGGTGTTGATGTGAGTACGACAGGTATACGTCAATTGTTGGATACAGAGCAAGTAATTGATCTAGCCAATGTGTTAGTTGTGGGTGTCGGTGACATATTGAGTAATGCTTTTCTAATTTCTTTTACCGTACTTTTTATTTTGTTGGAAGCATGGGAATTTCCAGCAAAACTTCAGGCAATGAAAGGTATAAGTGAAATTACTGTACTAAAAGAAGTAACAAAAATCATTAACAGTACAAAGCACTATGTGGCGATTAAGACGATAACCAGTATGTTAACAGGCGCGCTTGTTGGAATAGGTGTTGCAATTGTAGGGTTGGACTTTCCCGTTTTATGGGGTTTTTTAGCGTTTGCTTTAAACTTTATTCCGAATATAGGTTCTATTATTGCGGCTATTCCAGCAGTGTTGCTGGCTATGTTACAGTTAGAACCAGCGGGTGTGTTGGCCGTACTGGCAATATTTTTAGCCGTGAATATATTTGTTGGCAGTGTACTGGAGCCAAATTATATGGGCCGCAGTGTCGGACTTTCAACACTGGTTGTTTTTATATCACTTATATTTTGGGGCTGGATTTTTGGGCCGGTAGGAATGTTACTTTCAGTTCCACTGACAATGGTGATTAAATTTTCTGCTGAAATGCACGAAGAAAGTACATGGTTAGCGATATTACTTTCGCCTGCACCGGATAAAAATGATCAGGATGAAAATACTCAGACAGAGCAAAAGTCATAAAAATAATACTACACCGATCAGGAAACAAACATGTCAAATGATCCACTAGAAAGTGAAATTGAAATATTACGTGCGCAGGTCGCCGAATTAACAGCTGCTCG
>CAZFUY010000116.1:0-7811 GCA_964522445.1 uncultured Thiotrichaceae bacterium
CGGGGGCGTTATGTGGAATTCAATCTGGTTTATGATCGAGGGACTTTGTTTGGGCTTCAATCTGGAGGCAGAACAGAGTCTATCTTGATGTCGATGCCGCCGCAGGTGAAGTGGCGATATAGCTGGCAACCTGAATCTGGTTCAGCTGAAGCTGAATTATATGAAAAGTATCTGTGCCCGCGTGACTGGATTTAGGCCGCCCCTGCATAGCTGGAAAGCTGTTGGCAAGGGGGCTGCTAAATTTAGTGAGCCATTTCTTCTGGTTTTGTTAGCATGGTAAGTAATGTCTGTGTTGCTTCTGCAGCTTCACGACCCAGGTCGGTTAAATAACCGCCATCAATCTGAGTAACCATATTCTTTTCATACAGGCGCTTAACAGCTTCGACTAGCTCGGGTTTGGCTGTTTTATGTACCTTAATCCCTTCCATTTGAGTGGTTGGGTTAAAACGGATCAGAATATCCATTTCACTTATCTGATCTTTTGAGAAAGGCATGTAAAATCCTCTGTTTATATTGTGGAAAGTTTGATTATACTGCTATCTGACAATCTATGGTAAATAATCTGAAGTGGATTCAGAAAAAATATAATGAATATAAGAAAGCCTATTAACTATATTGCCCGAAAAATACTTTATCTTTTTATTAAAGCTGAAATATTACCCAATAAGATTGAGCAGTTACATATAAATCCAGATGTGCCTGTTATTTATGTGCTGGATGCGCGTGCCTGGTCAAACTTGCTGGTACTGGAAACAGAATGTGAACATTATGGTTTGCCATCTCCCATAGATTGCATTCCTTCAGATGAGTTAAAAGCATGGCATTCAGTTTATACCATTGCTCCCAGGCAACCCTTTAGAACCTGGTTACAAAAGCAGCCTAAACGCTCAAGAATGCTTCGAGGTATTGTTGAGATTCTGCGAGAGAATCCTGATCAGGAAATTCAGTTTATTCCCGTCACTGTTTTCTGGGGTCGGCCTGTGTCTATACAGAAACACTGGCTACAGATTTTGTTTGCTGATTCATGGGGCTTTGCAGGCCGAACAAGAAAACTATTAACAATATTAATTCATGGGCGAAATACACTGGTTAATTTTTCAGAAATAATTAGCTATCAGGGCAGTGTATTTAGTCATCTTACAGATGACGAAATTATTGATAAATTGCAGGCCAGTTTTTCCAGTCAATTAAACAAACTTAAAGTAGCAACCCTGGGTCCAGATGTCTCGCATCGAGGCACTCTGGTTAGAGAGTTGATTCTTAAGCCAGATGTGCAGAAAGCTATAATTAAAAGAAGCAAAGAAGATAATCGATCAGAGTACAAAGCAACTTTGCAGGCAAGGCGATATTTAAATGAAATTGTTGCCAATTGCACCAATATTACTATTCAGTTAATGCAGCGTGGGCTTACATCATTCTGGAATAAATTCTATTCGGGTATAGAGGTGACTAATAATGAGAATCTTAAAAAATTAGCCCTTACTCATGAACTTGTGTATGTGCCGTGTCATAGAAGTCATATTGATTATCTATTACTTTCTTATGTTATCTATGGGGAAGGTCTTGCAATACCTTATATAGCCGCAGGTAAAAATTTAAATATGCCCGTTCTTGGTTCAATTCTTCGTGGTGGCGGGGCTTTCTTTATCAGGCGAAGTTTTAAAGGTAATGAACTTTATTCAACAGTTATGTTTGAATATATTGCTGCTTTAATTTCTATGGGTATGCCGATTGAATATTTTGTAGAAGGAGGTCGGAGTCGTACTGGTCGCTTGCTAAAACCAAAACCGGGTATGTTGGCAATGACTATTCGGGGGTTTTTAAAATACAGGAAAAGACCCGTGGCGTTTATCCCGGTTTATATTGGATATGAAAAACTTCTGGAAAGTAAGGCTTATCAGGCTGAATTGTCAGGTGAAGATAAAAAAAGTGAAACATTTTTTAGTTCTATACAATCAATATTAAGAATTAGAGGTCGCTTTGGAAAAGTCTATACAAATTTTGGCAGACCTGTATTTTTAAATCAATTACTTGATTGCAAGTATCCTGCCTGGTTATCAGAATCTTATGATGATTCTATGCGACCCGAGTGGTTGTATACTGTTGTTAATCATGCATCACATAAAATCATGAGTCATATAAATCAGGCTGTGGTTGTGAATTCAATTAATTTAATATCGACTGTTTTGCTTGCAACATCCAAGCAGCACATGGATGAAGGAGAATTAATAAGAATGCTGGATGTTTATAGCTCTATGATTAAATTAATGGACTATTCAGACAGAGTAATAATTACATCCCGTTCAGGAAAACAGCAGCTTGAACATGCCGAATTTTTGCAAATGATAAAACGGCGTACTCATTCATTAGGCGATATTATATATCTGGATGCTCGTCACTCTGTATCCATGACTTACTATAGAAATAATATATTACACTTAATGGCCTTGCCTTCGCTTATTGCTTGTTGCTTTTTTAATATGCGCAGCCAAACACGAGAGGAGATAATAAATCTAATTTCTCTGGCGTATCCTTTTGTGAAAGCAGAACTGTTTCTGGTATGGGAGAAAGAACAGTTAGCTGAAAAAATATCACAGGTTCTTGATGTAATGTCTGAACTTGGTTTGTTAATAAAAAATGAACAGGTAGATGTGTATACGCGACCAGGTTCTGGTGCGCTTGAATTTACACAGCTTAATTTATTAGCAAAAGTAATCTCACCTATATTGGAAGTTTATTATCTGGCGCTGGCTTTGTTATCTAGAAAGGACAAAGAGAAGATATCAAAATCCGAGCTGGTTGAAAAATGTTTTCTTATGTCACAGCGTGTCGCTATGATACATGAGCTTAATTCGCCTGACTTTTCAGATAAGCATCTTATATCTAATTTTATTGATACATTAATAAATATAGATTACTTAAGGGTTTATGATACGGAGAATCTTGAATACAGTGAAGTTTTTCATAAAGCAGATAGACGAATTCGATTGTTGCTTAGTAAAGAAATGCGTTCAAATATTTTACAAATGTTAAAAATAAGTCAGACTGATACATAAATAAGATACTATTTAAAGAGATGATAAAAATGAAAAATACCATTGCTCATATTTCAGGGAGTGTTTTGATAATACCGATATTATTTCTAATAACATCCTGTGCTGTAAAAATTGATGCGACTCATCAGCATGTCAGGGGTAGTGATATTGTTGGTAAATATGAGAGTCAAAAGGTAAAAACTATTGTTGAAAACAATAATATTGCCAGACAATGGTATAAGGACAATGAGTGGAAATATAATAGAAAAAACAAACAGCAAGGGCCAAAGCAGTGTCTGGCATTATCAGGTGGGGGTATTCGTTCAGCCAGTTTTAGTATTGGTGTTTTAAAAGGTTTAAAAGAAAAAGGGATACTAAACAACATTGATATTATATCAGCAGTGTCGGGTGGTTCTTATGCTTTATCATGGTATTACGTACAGCAGTATAAGTTTAATTCATTTTTTATGGTAGATGAGTCAGTAATAAGTTCTCTTGAGGCCAGGAAAGGCAAGCTATCAGAGGAAGTATTAAATTCTTTAAATTTAATCGTAAATCAGAAATATAAAACTAAAGATAACTTTGTTCTGAAACTGGATAATTTATTTAAGGATATTAATTTTGATAATTACAGGAATGATCTTATTGTACTGGCTAGAAGAAGCAATGGGGATGATGCACTTTTTACAGACAAATATTTAGATGGCCTGTCATCTAAATCAAGAATGTATGGTTTTCATGATATGGCAGGTACAACCCTGGCTAATATAGTCATGAGTCCATTTAACTTATTATTAAATGGTATATTTTCAGGTAATATAAATACCACATCTCAACGAGCTTACTATGAGCATGTTATTCAAAGGACATTTCACTCGGCGATAGATGAGCCTTTTCTTGATGTGGATATGCTGTATATGGACTCGATTTCATTTTCTGATATGAATGATTTTGTGAGATCAAGTAATTTACCTTATTTTATTATTAATACCTCAGCTGATATTGATGATGATAGAAATCATTATAAAAGCAGGTTGAAAAATTCTGTTTTTGAATTTACACCGATAAGAATGGGATCAGATGGTTTCGGTTATAAGAATGATATGCCACCTGATTATCCAATTTCATTAGCCGTTTCAGTATCGGGCGCAGCTCTTGATTCCACAGAAGTTCCTGGAAAATTTAATTCATTACTTACGGCGTCGCTTAATTTAGACCTTGGTTATTATGTAGAGAATTATAATGAGAATGCAAATAAAAATAGAGTGGCTCGGAAAATAACGCCTTTTCCTCTTTATTATCTATGGGGTGAAGACCCGCATCGCCGTGACCTGCTAGGTATGGATATTTATTTAACTGATGGTGGTCATACAGAAAATCTGGGTGCTTATTCATTAGTAAGACGTTCATGTGATCATATTATTATTGTTGATGCGGAATATGATAATGAATATGAGTTTGAAAGTTATAATCATTTAAAGAAAGCTTTATTAAGTGAAATGCAGGTTGATTTGGTTGTTAAAGATTTTGAAGGTGATCGTAAATTATGGAAGGATAATAAAAAACCTGATGCTGTTGAAAAAGGAAAGATTAAGTATTTGATAGATTTAAATACAAAAGGTGAAGCTGTTTATAAAGAAATTGATGTTACTTATATTAAATTAGCTATAAATAAAGATTTATTTGATGATGCTAATTCAGAAAATAATGAAAAAGCTAAGCGTTTTTATGGGGAGCAATTAGTTAAATATTATGTGGATAGTGAAAATAATGACTGTGGTCAGTTGCTTATTAGTTGTGAGTTTCCGCAATATACTACCAGTGATCAGAGTTATTCTAATGAGCAATTTAGAGCTTATATAAATCTCGGATACAGTATTGTTAAAAACACAGATAAACTGCCAGAAGTAATTAAAAACTAATCTATTTTTTTGCTTTAGCCTAAATATTTTATTTTAGTTAAGATGAATAAATATGGAAGGTAGGCTGAGTTATTAATTCTTTCGCAGAGGGTCAAATAAATACTCCAGACCATTAACCTTTATTTCGTGTACCAGGCCGAGCATTTTCCCCAGCTCCCCATTCGGGAATCCCTTGTTAGCAAACCAGATGACATAAGGTTCTGGTAAGTCGATAAGTAACCAGGTTTCGTATTTTCCAAAAGGCATGCGATATTCTGCCAACTTTAATAGTATTTCTGGGTCAGAAGCTAAAATGCTATTTTCCTGTTCTGTCATGTTTATAATTTATCAGGTATTTGCAAAGGTGGTTGATTGTGTCGGGCACGATACCAGTTGATGGCATTTATGCCATGAAATTTAATAATCAGCCAGCGTTCAAGGGTGTACTTCCCTGGGTAATTCATAATCATCATACCAATAAGAAGTGTAATAAGCCCCTGACCTGGCACAAATAACATAATAATTCCTGCTATAACTAAAATACCGCCTAGAATATTTTTTGCGATAGTTATCAATAGTTTTATTAAAGGATGCTGGTTGTTTATGGCATGTCTTTTATTATGGCAAAAATAATCTGCGGGTATACGAATGATTAAAGCGGGTATGATAAAAAGAGAAACTAAAAAAGTTATTATTGAAATGGCTACAAACCATTCAGCGTATTCTTTTAAGAGCTCGAGCATGATTTAATTATTTTTTCCACAATTATATGCTTCAAGTAATGCGTTTTTTATGTCTTCGTGCTGTTCAATATCGTCAATATTTAAATGTTTTTGTGCAATATCATTCAGTAATACTATTGCTTTATGATAGTGCCAGTTATCTTTAAAATTTTCAAAAGAGAATGCCCCATTGGTAAGATGCTTTTTGGCCAGTCCCTGTGCATCCTTATAAGTAACATCTACTGATTGCATTATTTCATATTCATATGAATATACATCGATATTATTTGATTTAGCAAGTGTTGAATAAATGGAATCAAGAGTACCATCCTGTTGCATTATTTCATCTAAATCTATGGTGGCAGATGGCGTAAGTTTTTTTCCTTTAAAGGAAAACTCGATATAAGCGATGATGGTGTTTTTCATGTGTGTGGCCTGCAAAATTTATATGTAAATTATATAGGATTATCAAAACATTGAAATATTAGTTATGATTTAAAACGGGTTATTCCAATACTAGTGAATATTTATGTTTGAAATAGATCAAAAGGTTCTGGAAAAATCAGAAAAAATAACGCCAGCTGTATTACAGATTTCTGAGATGCTGGGCATGTATCATGCCGAGCTTGCAAGGGTATTGAAGTTACAGTGTGCTGATATTGGTAAGCTTGCCTCTATTCAGCAGTTTATTGAACCGGGTACGGTTGCCTGGGAGCAGGCTGTGTTATTTGTCCGCTTTTACCAGACTCTGTATAAAATGCATTGTGGTAACGAGATAGCGATATATAACTGGATACGAGTGGAAAATAAACAGTTAAAAGGAACACCTCTTTTACTTATTGTTGATAACAGCCGCCTTGAATATGTGTTGAATTTTATTGAAAATTACATTAACGAAAATAATTAGAAAACAGGATATATATTGTCAGTAAGAATCGGCTTAATTAGTGATATTCATGCGACTCCTGAGCCTGTAGACGAAGCAATGGCTCTTTTTAGAAAACAGGGGGTTGATGAAATTCTGTGTGCTGGAGATATCGCAGGTTATGGCAATAAACTGGATGAAACTGTAGAGCTGTTAATTAAGAATAACTGCAAAAGTATATTGGGTAACCATGAAATATGGCGTGCCGAAAAGAGTGTGGACTCTGGTCAGAAGCAGGTAAATCAATTTATTACTGCTTTGCCATCAACTCTAACTTTAAATATTCAGAATAAAAAGTTGTATATGGTTCATGCCAGTCCCCCAGAATCTAATAGAGGGGGAATAAAGCTACTGGATGAAGATGGAGAAATTCTTCAGCAAGAAAAGGTGAAATGGTCACAGTATTTATCAGGTTTTGAGTATGATGTTTTGATTGTGGGGCATACACATCAGGTGTTTGCGGAGCTACTGGGTAAAACCTGGGTTATTAATCCAGGGAGTACTAAATTTAATCATAGCTGTGCGATATTAACGATTCCTAATATGACGTGTGATTTTTATGCGCTTTCAGATAAAACTATCATAAAATCCTGGAATTGGGGTTTAAATAGAAAAACTGATTAACGGTTTTTTATAGAATTGTTACTTTAGATTGCTATAAACAGATTTTTTTATTATATTTTTTACTCTATTTTTAGTAGTTAAGTATTTGAAATAGATAAGATAATTAAAAATTAATATAATTGTCTAAATAATTAATTATATATTTATTACTCTATTTCATATAACTTTAAAAAACATAACATTTTTCCAATTTAAGCTTAAGTAAATAGCGATCTTAAGTGGATTTGATATATAATCGAGCGACTTGGGGCAAGTTATAAATGACTCTGGGATCAGAAGAACTAAGTGGTTAGTTAGGCAGGTATAACCAGTTATTAAATGGGGTCTTATTAATTTGATATCACTTAATTTCTCATTTTCTTTAATAACTTAAAGGATAAATTTCATATTTCTTTATTTTATTAAAATGACAAAGAATATATTTTTTGTCTCGCATTATGGAGTGTGTCAGTAAGTTTTTATGTGTTTTGTGGTAAAGGTGTTTAAGCGGTATGAAGGATTATAAGAAAGAAGTGGAAGCAGAGTTAAGAGAACTGCTTAAAGAATTATATAAGGACTTTGGCTCAACTGATGAGCACAGCAGTGTTATGCAGCGTGTAATGTA
>CAZFUY010000117.1:0-7777 GCA_964522445.1 uncultured Thiotrichaceae bacterium
AATACGGCAATACAAAGCAATACGATAAATCAATTGAAACTATTTGTAAATTAATAATTATATTTCTTTTGGTTCATTTAATAATTTATCAAAAATTAGTAGTCATGTGATTAAAGCCTGGTCCAGGCTATTATTAAAAATGCTAAATGCTCATTTGATTATTAAAAATCACTCTTTAACAGACGAATCGTCAAAAATAAAATACCGCCAATATTTTGAAGAACAAGGTATTGAATCAGAGCGATTAGAATTAATCGGTCACATAGAAACACGCGAAGAACATCTCGATTTATATAATCGTATCGATATCGCTTTAGATGTTTTTCCATACAACGGCACAACAACCACCTGTGAAGCATTATGGATGGGTGTACCTGTAATATGTAAACCAGGTGATCGGCATGCTGCTAGAGTTAGTGCGAGTTTACTCAACAATATTCATTTAGAAGAGCTGATAGCTACAGATGACGAAGATTATATTTCCATTGCATGTAAATTAGCATCCGACACAATATATCTAAGTAAGTTAAGATTTTTTATGCGGCAACGCATGCTTGATTCTACTCTATGCAACGCTCAAAGCTTCACACGCAAAATCGAAAATATTTTTAGAGAAATTTGGCGAGAACATTGCGATAAGGAAGATACTAAGCAGTGTTAAAGACAGTTTACTAAAATTTTGAGCTTAAGACTCACGGAGTCTTGCTTTTTGTTTTCACAAAACAGACTGTCGGGTTTATTTACAAAAAAAAATCTAAAATTCCACCAGGTCCATGCTTAAATGCTGATATGGCACTAACTCAAAGAGATATTTTAATTAATGTAAATTATCTCGACGAACCTGGCTTTAAAACCAGTGTTTTTGTTAGGGCTTCTTTACATATTAAAATTCTATGAAATACTAATATATTTCTATCTAACTGATAATAACAGCAGTATTTATTTTGGCATGGTTGCTGCATTAAACCGTACCAGGTTGTTAAGTGTTAATAAATATCAAAAGAATTGAATTATTGTTTAATAAACTGTTTTACCAAAAAAGCGTACTTGTAGTAAGTATGGTGCCAAGAGAAATAATAAATGAAAACTAAATTTACTTTATCGATTATCACAGCTATGGCTATTTTTCCAAATTGCGTTTATGCCGCTGAATGGGTGGAAACATTCGATGGCTCAGCAACTTTGGGCGCTACAGGAACGATTAAATTTGATGACTGGGGTTTTGCAGGCCCTGGTGGCAGGACAGCCATGGATTTCAATCCGATTAATGGCTTTGGCGCTAATCCGTTAGATCCGGCTGGTGGTGTAGGTCAAATACAGCATGTGATTGTAACCGGTCCAGATGGTTTGGCGCCAGCAGGTCCAGATTACCTGCCAGGTTATATGTTTGGTGTGCCATACACTGAAGATAAGCTTGGTGATCTCAGTGCTGGCGGGCCTTACCCAAATTCAAATATGGATTCTGGTGTTTCTTTTTTTCAATGGGCGTATACATCAGCACCAGGCTCAACGTTCAACAACATGCAGATTGATTATGATGGTGACTATCATATAGCCAAGGATGATATGACTTTCCAGCTCTATAATTATTTTGATTATGAGCAGATAGGCACAACAGGGGGGTTAGCAGATGGTAGGTATTATACAAAATTAGCATTTAAGCCTTATGCACTATCTGATGCAAAAGGCTGGTGTGGTTCTATTTTGGCATCACACCCAAATGCACATGAGGTCATGGCAGGACAGGTGGCCTTTGATTTTGCTTTTGATGTCTACTATCAGTTTGCACCTGGCTCATACAGTTATATGAGTACTGAAATTACCAGTGGATTTAAGATGAGGAGTTATGGGGATATTGCAGTAGATATCACTACTTCCGGTGGTGGCAAACAAGTGTTGAACGCCAGGGCTGTAGTAAATAATACCGATCCAGTAGCTAACCTTGCATCTGTTGCTGTCGGTACGCCAGTTGGTGATCCAGACCTTTGGCATAATAGGGTGTCTTTTATGGGTGCTGATGTACTGTCAGTGGGAAGTGTTGAGAGTGGATCTACCGGAAACTGCGGTATTTTGACTAGTAAGTGGGCATCAGGTCAAATAGGGCCAACTTCAAAAAAATATGAGACGCTGATTCCTGGCATACCTGATAAAGATTCCTGTATTGCTGTTGGTGGTGAATGGGCGGTCAACGCTTTCGCAGGCTATGCATTCATTCTTCGCGCTGATGCTGAACGTGTCATCGATTACTTTGATGAAGCGAAGTACGGGCCTGATCCGATGACACTGGACACTGATACTGATGGTGTGCTGGATTATAAGGATAATTGCACAATGGTTGCTAATGCTGGCCAGCAAGACACAGATGGTGATAAGTATGGTAATGCCTGTGACGCTGATTTTAATAATGATGGCTTTGTGAACTCTCTGGATATCGGGTTATTTAAGTCAATGTTTATGAATACAGGTGATTCAGAAGCAGATATTAATAGTGATGGCATTGTGAATTCGCTTGATCTTGGTTTGTTTAAAGGAATGTTCTTTCAAGTACCTGGTCCGTCAGGCGTAGCGCCATAATGTTAAGGGGTAAAAAAATGTTCAATAATAGAAGCAACTTTAATAATATGTATCGTATTTGTATTGTTCTACTCATTTCCGTGTTTGTTATTTCATGTAAGCAACAATCAACAGATAGTACGACAGGTAACAGCGCAGATGATGGTAATGCTGTAGAAACTACGGTTTCAATGACTACGCCTGCGGCGGCTGTTCTACCAACGGTTTCTTTATCCGAAAACAATATTCAGGTCGCTAAAGATGGTACGGTTTCTATAGATATTGTTATGAATGACTTTCCATTAACTGAAGGTGGCGGTGTGACAGTTCGTTATAATCCTGCTCTGTTGCAAGCTAACAAGGTAACTGTTTCTTCGGATTCCTGGACGTTCGTTAATCAGACTGGCGATATTGATAATGCTGCGGGTGTTATCTCTAATATACTCGTGAGTAGCTATAAAGGTGTTTCAGGTGATGATGTTATTGCAACCGTCGAGTTTAGGGCAAAAAATAATGGCAATGGTAAAATTGATCTTGAATTATCTACGAAAAACCCTTTTTCTATAAATGGTAAAGAGATTGATGTTCGATTTGAAAATTCAGAAATTTCTGTGTCTGCAGGAAGCTAAAAACGAGAGGTTATGACGTGAAGATGAATAAATATTTTTTGCTGATGCTTGCGCTGTTTGTGAGTAATAGTAATGCAGCTACGATCACATGGAGCAGTGTAGAAACAAACGCCACATTAAATGATATTTTTAGTGTAGATGTCATTGGAACCAACTTTATTGACAATGTTGATGGTGGTGGCGTAAATATTGGATTTGACTCAGGTGTGCTTAATGTGCTCTCTGTTTCCATCAATGAAACCGTATGGGACTTTGGTGGTTCCGGTATTTCTACCGGGGCAATAGATAATGCTGTAGGTACAGTTAGTAACGTGATGGTAAATGCTGCTTCCAATGTGAATGGCGATTTTGTGGTTGCATCTATTCAATTTCAGGTTATAGGAAATGGCAGTAGTGCGTTATCTTTAACAGAGTTTGCACTAAATCCATGGGCTAACGGTGGTTATGCAATTAACCCTGTTTTTGTTGACGAGACGTTTTCAACGATACCTGTTCCCGCAGCTGTGTGGCTATTTGGTTCTGGTCTTATCGGTTTAATCGGTATCGCAAAACGAAAGAAAGCATAGTTGACTGTATGAAATATTAACCTAAATGCGGCTCCTTCGGGAGCTGTTTTTGTTTGTATTTTAAATCAGAGAGCCCTTACCTACGTCCATGTAGGAAAAACCATGCGCTTTGGTGTAAGGCTTTGGTAGAAATAATCTTGTCATCCTGACTGGAATGTAGTGGGGTGGAAGAGGCTGGCGTCTGGTGAGTTATTAATGCTGCAAGATTCTTTGATGTTGCCTAGTCGATCATCTTCTGGCTGATGTACTGTTATTAACTCGCCATTTTTCCCATATATCCTTATATATATTTTCTATATGATTCGTATGCCGTGCTGCATCACACACTATTGAATTTGAAAACTTATCTCTAAGCCCCGAGCGCAAACTATTTAATGAATCAATATCATTTGTAAGATTTTTTGCAATAGAAACATAGTCATCTTTAGAATTAGCTATCAGGTCAGAAAGGTCTGAGTTAAGCAGTAAGCTGGAGCTGACTCGTGAGATATGTGCGTCTCCCTGTAACGTAATAACTGGTACACCCATATATAAGGCTTCACAGGTGGTTGTGGTGCCGTTATATGGGAATGTGTCGAGGGCGATATCGATTAGATTATATTTTACTAAATGATCGTATACAGTTTCGGTATGACCAATCAGGCTTATACTATCCTTACTAATTCCTTGCTTATCGAAAAGATTATAATAATAGCTGGCGGTTTCTTTGTCGGTTAGTGACGGATTTTTTATTATCAGTTTTGATTGTGGTACATTGTGTAAAACCTTCGACCATAATTCCACAATCTCCCGGTTAATCTTTGCCAGGTTATTAAATGAACCAAATGTTATGTAATTGTTTTCGACAGCCGGGGTAACCGATATGTCTGGTGTGTTTGAAGGTGGCGTATAGCATAAAAAACAGCCGTCGATTCGTATAAGCTCTTCGCTATAATATTTGTTGGATTCATCTGAATCGGTAATACAATCTGTTATATGGTAGTCAATATTTTGAAGCCCGGTAGTAGATGGATACCCTATGTAGGAAACCTGAATTGGTGCTGGTTTCATGGCAAAGACACCAAGCCTGTTGCCGGCAGTGTGCCCCGACAAATCGACAAGGATATCGATCTTGTCATTTCTTATAATTTTAAAAATATCCGAATCATTGAATTTGGCAATATTTTTCCAATGATCGCTACTGTTTTTTATTTCTTCAGTTGTCGCATCTGAATTAAGTGAGTTTGAATAACAGTACACATTAAAATTATTTCTATCATGTTGTTTAATCAGGTGCTTGACGAAATATGCAACTGAGTGTTCCCTGAAGTCTGGTGAGATATATCCAATGTTTAATTTTTTATCTGTGCTGCCGGTATATTTAATGCTACTGCTCTTTTGTTCAAATTTCTCCGCCCATTTTTTGTGATTTATTAATACCATTTCCGGGCAGGTATCAGTATTATAATTTTGCGCTAATAGTAAACTCGAATGGTACTTTTTGTTTAAAGGATCGACCTGAATGACTTCCTTGAATGCTTTTAGTGCGGCCTCAACATTTCCTTGCTGGCAATGAACGGAGCCTAGTCCGTCCAGGTATCCTGGATGCTTCTGGATTTTTAGAGCTTTTAAGTAGTGTTTTTTAGCGGTACTTAGTTCGCCACGCATAAAGTAACAGTAAGCAACGCTAGCAAGCACAGAAGCTTCATTTGGTTGTTTTGACAAATAGATGTTATAAGAGTCGATAGCCTGTTTTACATAACCTAGCTTTAATTGAGTTTTAATCAGGGTGTCGAGAAGTTTGCCGTTGCTTTGCTCTTGTTTCAAAGCTCTGGTTAAATTTGTTATGCCCGCCTCAGCAGAATCATTATCTATCTGTAGAGTACCTAACAGGATTAATGCTGCGGTATATCCAGGATTGATTTTGACAGCCTGTTTGAAACTTTCTATAGCTTCATCTGGCCGGTAAGATTTTTTGTAGATAATGCCAAGCAGATAAAATGTTTCATCATTGCTTTTTTTTGTCGCGATAATTTTTTCTAATATTGTTATCGCTTCAGTGTAGTTACCCTGTTTGATATGATTTTTAGCTTTGCTTAGTTTGCCGCGGATGAGGGTGGTATTCTTTTTAGCCATCGTTGAATATATGAATTTTATTATGCTGTTTAAAGCGCATGATTATATAAATAATTAAGTGAAAAAAAAACCCTGTCGTTTCGACAGGGTTTTTATGCTAAGTACCAGAGTATATGTTTAATACATATAACTGATATTTAGTTTATTAGCTGTTGGCTATTACTTAGCAGCTTTACGACGTGCTACACCAACCAGACCTAACAGACCAGAACCGAACAACCATGCAGCTGCAGGTACGGGAATTACAGATGCTGCACCAGCATAAGTACCACTAGGTGTGCCTGGAGAAACAGTGAAGTTAGCATTGAAGCCAATGAATGCACCGTCAATCATGCCCCATCCTTGTATGCCATCGCCATCAATGTCTACAGAGTTGCCATTAGCATCCCAGATGTTGATAACGTCGATGTTAGCTGTTGAGCCCCAGTTGAACAGGATGTGACCCAGAGTATAACCGTCAAGCAGTTCAACTACGTACTCACAACCGATACTGTTAGAGCCACCACAGTTATCGCCAGCAGCGAAACGGTATGTGCCAGCTGTGTCGTATACTGTGCCGCCATTTGCAGTCCAGTTACTGTAGAAGAACGTATCAGTAGAAGAAAGTGCCCATGTGCCAGCAACCAAGTCACGAACATCAGAGGTAGTTGCAGTAGTACCTGCTGCACCGTCATTAGCGTCAACAACACCGCCGCCTGGATCAAACATGTCAAAACCGCCAACAGCAGCGTTCGCTGAGCCAGTCATAATCAAAAGTAAAGCTGCCGATAATGCAGATTTTTTCATTTTAGTACTCCTATTGGATTTTTTAGTAATTAGTAACAATTTGGAAGTTATGCAATGTAACCATCAAATGTTGAGAGTGTATATGCAGGCTGCGTGCCAACATTTAAAAAATCACATAATAGATATATAAATCAATAGGTTGAAATGTGTTGTAATGCGTATGCATATATTAGAAATATTTAATTATGTAAAAAAAAGCGACAATAATTGATATGACTGAAGATATCTGATTATAATTTTTCTTCAATAAAATCAATAAGTAATATTTATATCCATTTTTACACGGACCTTAAAAGTGAGTTTTTTCTGTCAGAAAACACGACATTTTGGAAGACGGTAAAAAAAGCTTTGTTTAGCAGATCACGGATATTGATCTGAAAAATCCAGCCTAAGAACGTGGAGTGGTAGTATGTTGTGAGATGATTCCATCATAAGCATCCTTATTCTTTGTGTAAAAACACCGGTAAAGAAGTAATTGGTGTAATTCTAATATACGGCCAATTACGTAATTAAACTCCAAGTATTATGTTTAAGAAATAACTTGACATGGAATATATTTGCCCTCAATATTCTCAGCCATTGATATGGTAATACTAACTATTTTTATACATTTCATGCGGTTAGTTAGTGGTGTTTAGATTGATTCTCTATTCTTTAAGCTCATATTAAGTGCAGTTTTGATTGTTACCAGCACATTATGTGAACCTGATGATTTTATCTGATGATCTGGCGACCAATACCAAAACTATAAAATAGCATGCATGTTTAATGCATTTTTAAATATATAAAAATAAAAATTATTTATTAAAAATTCTTGGATTAACTATGACTGTCATTAAGTTGGCGTATTTAGTCAAGTAAAGACGGGCTAAATTGCTTACTTTTAAGACTTAAGAATAAGTTAGTAAATGAACACCAGAGGAAAACTTTATGTGTAAATCGAAAAAATTATTGCGTTTACGGTCTTTGTCTTTACAGGCAATCGTTCTTCCAGCGCTGTGTATCTCGTCAGTAATGTCAGCACATGCTGCCACCCTTGGACAAAGAGCTGTTTATTCAGTCAATATTCTAGTGGGTGGTGATGCTACCGAAGTTGGACAATGTTCAGGCTTCACATTTGGAGACGTT
>CAZFUY010000118.1:0-4493 GCA_964522445.1 uncultured Thiotrichaceae bacterium
CAAACAGCGCGATCCATCCCCAGGCAAATCAGGTTTAAAATTTCTTGATCTTAAAATTCTGCAAAAGGATGTAAGCAGCTATTAATTTATTTGTTTGCAGCCATTTTTAAATCATGCTTATGCAATATCTTTTTCAAATACTGCCCTGTAAAAGACTCGCTATTTTCTGCAACATCTTCAGGTGTGCCCTGTGCAATAATAAGTCCACCACCCGAACCACCCTCTGGGCCCAGGTCAATTATCCAGTCGGCAGTTTTAATAATATCCAGATTATGTTCGATAATAATAATGGTGTTGCCATGGTCACGTAGTCGTTTTAATACCTGAAGTAATTGTTCGACATCGTGAAAATGTAAACCTGTAGTGGGTTCATCAAGAATATAAATGGTTTTTCCTGTATCACGTTTGGATAGTTCGCGGGCCAGTTTTATGCGTTGTGCTTCACCACCTGATAAGGTTGTTGCTCTTTGTCCTAGGGTGATATAAGACAAACCAACATCTATTAATGTCTGTAGTTTTTTATGTATGACAGGTATTGCGCTAAAGAAATTAACGGCTTCTTCAATGGTCATTTTTAAAACTTCATCAATGCTTTTGCCTTTGTATTTTATGTCCAGTGTTTCTCGGTTATAACGTTTGCTTTTGCATACATCGCATGGCACATAAATATCGGGCAGGAAATGCATTTCGACTTTAATAACGCCATCACCCTGGCAGGCTTCACAGCGTCCGCCCTTAACATTGAAACTAAAACGTCCTGGTTTATAACCACGTGATCGAGCTTCCTGAGTGCCAGAAAATATTTCACGTATGGGGGTGAATAATCCGGTATAAGTTGCGGGGTTAGATCTTGGTGTACGGCCAATAGGTGCCTGATCTATTTCAACGACTTTATCAAAGTGATCAAGTCCTTCAAAGCCTGTGTGTGCTGCAGGGGTATGTGAGGCTTTATTAATTTCATTGGCAAGTAATTTATATAATGTGTCATTAATTAATGTTGATTTTCCTGAGCCTGATACACCTGTGACGCAGGTCATGAGGCCAACAGGAAACTCTACATTTAGATTTTGTAAATTGTTGCCTGTAGCACCACTAATTTTAAATATCTGGCCGCTATGAGGTATGCGTTTTTCAGGAATAGATATTTCAATTTCACCAGATAAATATTTTCCTGTGAGAGAATTTCTGTTTTTTATGATTTCATCGGGTGTGCCTTTGGCAACAATCTCACCACCATGTTTGCCAGCACCTGGCCCAATATCAACAACATAATCGGCACTTAAAATGGCGTCTTCATCATGCTCAACAACAATAACGGTATTGCCAATGTCTCGTAAATGGGTCAGTGTTTTAAGTAAACGATCATTGTCTCTCTGGTGCAGGCCAATAGAAGGCTCATCGAGTATATACATTACGCCTACCAGTCCGGCGCCAATCTGACTGGCTAAACGAATGCGTTGAGCTTCACCGCCTGAAAGAGTATCTGAACTGCGATTAAGTGATAGATAATTTAAGCCCACATTAATAAGAAAGTTTAGGCGCGCACAGATTTCACTGACTATTTTTTCTGCAATTTCACCTTTGTTGCCTGCTAATTTAAGTTGAGAAAAGAAATTAAAACAATCAGCAATAGGCATGGCGGTAATGCTGGGTAAGGTTTTGTCACTGATATAAACATTGCGTGATGATTTATTTAGTCGTGTTCCTTCACAGTCTGGGCAATGTTGTTTGGCAAAATATTTGCTCATTTCTTCACGCACAGCACTGGATTCTGTTTCTCGATAGCGGCGCTGCATATTTGGAATAATGCCTTCAAAAGGATGATAGCGTTTTCTGTTTTTTCCATTGCTGGTTTGATAGTTAAACTCTATATCTTCATCACCACTGCCATATAAAATAATCTGCTGAGTTGACTCAGGTAATTCATTAAAAGCTAAATCTAAATCAAACTGGAAATGTTTTGCCAGATCTTCCAGCATGCCAAAGTACCAGGCATTACGTCGATCCCATCCACGAATTGCACCGCCGGGTAAACTAAGTGTGGGGTTGGCAATAACACGTTCGGGTGCAATGAATTGAACATGGCCAATACCATCACATTCTGGGCAAGCACCGGCTGGATTGTTAAATGAAAATAAACGTGGTTCTAATTCATTTAAACTGTAGCCGCAGGTGGGGCAGGCAAAGCGAGATGAAAAAGTGATTTCTTCTTTTTCCCCGCCGTCCATCCAGGCAATTTTTGCAATGCCGTCGGTAAGATTAATGGCTGTCTCAAATGATTCTGCTAAACGTAATTCAAGATCAGGGCGAACTTTGAAGCGATCCACAATGGCTTCAATGGAGTGTTTTATATTTCTTTCTAATTTGGGCGTGTTATCCAGTTCATAAACTTCACCATCGATACGGGCACGAATAAAGCCCTGACGTTTTAGGTCATCCAGCAAAGAATCATATTCACCTTTACGATCCTGAATAACAGGCGCAAGCAACATCAGCTTGCTGCCTTCTGGTAATTCCAGAACATGATCTACCATTTGTGAAATTGTCTGTGCCTGTAACGGTATATTATGATCAGGGCATTTAGGCGTGCCAGCTCGGGCGAATAATAATCGCAGATAATCATAAATTTCAGTGACAGTGCCCACGGTTGAACGTGGGTTATGGGATGTTGTTTTTTGTTCGATGGAAATTGCAGGCGATAAACCTTCAATATGGTCAATATCCGGCTTTTCCATCATCGACAAAAACTGACGGGCATAAGCAGAGAGAGACTCAACATAACGGCGTTGCCCTTCGGCAAAAATGGTGTCAAAAGCCAGTGAAGATTTTCCAGAACCTGACAGGCCGGTGATTACCACCAGTTTGTCTCGGGGGATATCAATATCTATATTTTTTAAATTATGGGTGCGCGCACCGCGAATTCGAATCTCTTGCATGGGGGCACTATTTCATTAAAGCGAACTACCAAGCATACCTAATTTAGGCTGGTTTCTCCATTAAAAAACATTGCCATAAAGACACAGAGAATACAGATGAATGCTTTATTACAAAAAACTCGGTGTTCTCTGCGTCTTTATGGCAATGTTTTATACACCCGGCTGATTAATTTCAGGTAAAATTCGCTCTTTTGATTGAGCAGAATTAGCAATGCCGCAAGTAGAAATCTGGAGCAAACAGGAGAAAAGAGCAGGTTATTCACTGGCTATGATCTATGCCGTGCGCATGATTGGCCTGTTTATGATTCTGCCCGTGTTTGCAATTTATGCAGAATCTTTACCCGATTCCACGCCTGTGCTGGCGGGTATTGCGCTGGGTATTTATGGGCTTAGCCAGGGCTTGCTGCAAATACCCTATGGTATGCTATCGGATAAATATGGCCGTAAACCCATGATTGCAGCAGGTTTGATTATCTTTGCAGCGGGCAGTCTTGTGGCGGCTATGTCTGATAGTATTTATGGCATTATTCTTGGACGGGCATTGCAGGGCAGTGGTGCGATTGCTGCGGTGCTACTGGCATTAGCTGCAGATTTATCCAAAGAAGAGCATCGCTTCAAAATGATGAGTTTTATCGGTGTGAGTATTGGTTTCTCATTTGCACTGTCTATGGTGCTTGGCCCGGTTCTTAATAAACACATTGGCATGTCTGGCCTGTTTATTGTCACGGCTGTTATGGCGGTTGTAGCCATGGTTATCTTGTTTACCCTGGTGCCTGATCCTGATGAGAGTATTTTTCATCGCGATGCTCAGGTTAATCCTACCCAGTTTCGCATGGTACTTATGGATACTCAGTTATTGAGGCTGGATATAGGTATATTTATTCTACATATGATTCTAATGGCCAGTTTTATGGCTATTCCCCTTATGTTGCAGTATCAGGCTGATTTTCATGTGAATGAGCACTGGAAACTATACCTCCCTGTTTTTCTTTTATCCGTGGCTTTTATGGTGCCGTTTATTATTCTGGCTGAGAAAAAACGTCGCATGAAACAGGTTTTTGTTGGTGCCATAGCGGCGCTTATTCTGGCTGAAATTGGTTTAATGGCACGTGGGGACTCGGTTGCTCATATAGCATTTAGTATGGTGGTTTTTTTTACCGCATTTAATTTGCTTGAGGCCAGCCTGCCTTCGTTGATTGCAAAAATGTCACCTGTGGATCGCAAAGGCACGGCTATGGGTATTTATTCAACGGGACAGTTCTTAGGTGCTTTTGCTGGTGGTTTGCTGGGTGGATTTTGTTATCAGAACTGGGGTAGTATCGGTGTCTTTATGGCCTGTAGTGTTGCACTGATGATATGGCTTGTGCTGGCACTGACAATGAAAAATCCTCGCTATCTGAGCAACTATTTATTGAAAGTGGGTAAGCTACAGCCTGACGAGGTGAATCGAATGATTTCACAGCTGGTTATGGTGCGAGGTGTGGCAGAAGCCAGCATAGAGCCGGAAGAGGGAATTGCCTACTTAAAAGTAGAGAAGCATGCGCTGGATGAATCAAA
>CAZFUY010000118.1:4593-7631 GCA_964522445.1 uncultured Thiotrichaceae bacterium
AAAATTATTGCTAATGAAATGCAAATGTTAGGCGGTCGTCCTGGCGGTGGTGGTGATTATGCCCCTGCTCAGCAAAATCAACCTGCAGCGCGGCCTCAGGCTAATCAGTCAGCACCACAACCTGCTGCTGCAACAGTAGATGATAGTTTTGATGATGATATTCCGTTTTAAGGATTATCACAGAGCACCTTTTATAGGTGCTCTGTTTTTACAGATTTAAAAAAATCAGGAAAAAATCAGAAACTTATTTTATTGTTTTTAACATGATTACATGAAATGTAAATCAGATTATAAAATACGATTAGAAAACAGGACAAATACATGTGTGGAATAGTAGGCGCTGTAGCCGAACGTAATGTGACTCCAATATTATTAGAAGGCCTGCGCCGTCTTGAGTACCGTGGTTATGACTCAGCCGGTATTGCGGTATTAAATGATGCTGCATGTATAGATCGTGTCCGTAGAGTGGGTAAAGTTAAAAATTTGTCTGAGTCTTTACAGCAAACCCCTATAAAAGGTTTTCTGGGTATAGCTCATACTCGTTGGGCAACACATGGAGAGCCTTCTGAGCCTAATGCTCACCCGCATATCTGTGATAAAAAAGTAGCCGTTGTTCATAACGGTATTATCGAAAATCATGCAGTGCTTAGAGAGCAGCAAAAAGCCAAAGGTTATACCTTTACATCTGAAACAGATACCGAAGTGGTTGTGCATCAGGTGCAATCATATAAGGCCGCAGGCGATGATTTATTAGTGGCCGTTAAAAAAGCCACTCAGGATTTCGAAGGCGCTTATGCTCTTGGTGTTATTGCGGTTGATGAACCCGGTAGATTAATAACCACGCGTAGTGGTAGTCCTCTGGTAATTGGCGTTGGTTTTGGCGAATATTTTATAGCATCAGATGTGGCTGCACTATTACCCGTTACACAGCGTTTTATCTTTCTTGAAGAAGGTGATATTGCAGATATTACAAAAGACTCATTAACTATTTATGACAAAGATGATAAAGAAGTTGAACGAGAAATTCGCACATCTGAGTTAAGTGTTGATGCCGTAAGTCGTGGTGAATTCCGCCACTACATGATGAAAGAAATTCACGAGCAACCATCGGTATTGGTAGAAGCAATGCAGGGGCGAATTTATGATGGCAAAGTTATGGATAACGCCTTTGGTGCAGATGCAGCTGAAATTTTTGATCAGGTTAAACAGGTACAGATTATTGCCTGCGGCACATCTTATCATGCAGGCATGGTGGCACGTTACTGGATGGAATCACTGGCAGGCCTTCCCTGCAATGTTGAAGTTGCATCAGAATTTCGTTATAGAAATCCGGTGGTTCATAAAGACACATTAGTGGTTACTATTTCACAGTCTGGTGAAACAGCAGATACATTAGCTGCATTGCGTAATTTACAGCAACATACTGAGCACTCTTTATCTATCTGTAATGTGCCAGAAAGTTCATTAGTGCGGGAATCCAGATTAGTATTAATGACGCGAGCTGGTCCTGAGATTGGTGTGGCATCAACAAAAGCATTTACCACGCAGCTCGTTGGTTTAATGTTACTTACTCTGGCATTAGGTCGCAGACATGGTTTAACGGAAGAAACTGAAAAACGTCTGGTTGTAGATTTACAACGTGTACCTGTTGTAATGGAGCAAATTCTGGAAAGTCATAATATTGAAGACTGGGCAGATAATTTTAAAGACACATTAAATTCAATCTTTCTGGGGCGTGGTGTGCAATACCCCATTGCAATGGAAGGCGCATTAAAACTCAAAGAAATTTCCTATATTCATGCAGAAGCTTATGCCGCAGGCGAGTTAAAACATGGCCCGTTAGCACTGGTCGATCCTGAGATGCCAATTATTGCTGTTGCCCCTAAAGATGGTTTAGAAGATAAATTAAAATCAAATCTAATGGAAGTGCTGGCACGTAATGGTGAAGTCTATTTATTTGCTGATGAGCGACTGGATATGTCTGATCTGGGTGATATGTGTCATGTTATTACCGTGCCGGCGATAGAACCCGAGGTAGCACCAATTTTATATGCTGTGCCATTACAGCTGTTTTCATATTTTGTTGCAGTGCGAAAAGGTACAGATGTGGATCAGCCGCGTAATCTGGCGAAATCGGTCACAGTTGAATAATTATTTTGAGCAAATATAGTCGATTATTCTGAACAAATATAGTCGAAAACTGGTTATTAAAGTCGAAAACTAATAACAGGTAATGATTTTAGTTGCAGTTCCTGAAACGATAATGGTGCAGCATCTGGTTGCGCCACTGGATGGATAAATTATTTCTCGAAGTTTGTTTTAGTTTAGGCTTAAAGGTGTTGGCAGTATTTTATAAGGCGCAGGTGCTTAATTTCAGAACGCATAGATATCTGCCCCACCTGGTTCAAAACTACAAATAACAAATCGTTCCAGCTGCCCAAAAGCGTCTTGATGCTACAACGTTAAAACGCTATTCTTCGTATAAACGAGGTATAGTAATATGAGTGAATTATCAAAAAGATCAACTGTTTACTTTGAGGCTGATGTTCATTAAGCACTAAGAATCAAGGCGGCAACAACACATCAATCAGTTTCTGAAGTCGTAAATGAGGCCGTACGCCTGTGTTACGAGAAGCCCAGGAAGACTTAAGTGCTTTTTCAGAAAGAGCGAAAGAAGCAACATTGAGCTATGAGGTACTATTAGAAGACTTGAAATTACATGGTAAAATATAGTCTTGCCTTTAAAAAGTCAGTTACCAAAGATCTTCGTAATATTCCCAATAAAGATGTTAAGTGCATATTAAAAAATATTGAGCTTCTTTGTAAAGACCCAAGAGCGGATGGATGTGTTAAGCTCTCAGGGCAAGAGCGATATAGGGTAAGGCAAGGTGTTTACCGTATTCTTTATGAAATTCAAGATACAGAGCTTATTGTCCTTGTCATTAAAGTAGCGCACTGTAGTGTTGTTTATAAAAACAGCTAACAAGACGTTTTACGCAGACCCAAAAAGTCACGCACCTTTTGTGGCGCTTCGCTAT
>CAZFUY010000119.1:0-7614 GCA_964522445.1 uncultured Thiotrichaceae bacterium
CGGTAGTTCAGCTGGTTAGAATGCCGGCCTGTCACGCCGGAGGTCGCGGGTTCGAGTCCCGTCCGGTCCGCCATATCCAATAAAAAGGCCCCGCAGCGAAAGCTGCGGGGCCTTTTTATTGGATATGATGATCTGGAGGGTTTTGATGATAACTAGCCGTGAAGTGAATGCTTGCAGGTTGGGTCATATGAGTATGCGGGTGATTGAGCAGGGAAACCCGAATAATCATGCATTAAGCCATTCATGCTCTTATGTGTAACTAGAAACTGCAGCTTTTGCTGTAGGGTACTTTGTATTTGCGTATTTATATTAATTAAAAAACAGCCCGAACCAGTACAGGCGATTAACAAAACTATGTCAAAATAGCGGATATGAAATCACCAGTAGACAAACTCTTAAAAAAACATCAGCAACTTAATCAAAGCGATATGATGAAAGTCAAGTCGCATGTACAGCGTGAGTCAGGCGAGTGGGTAATAAATACGCTGATGATAGATGGTTGTGATGTGGCATTTAAATATAAACGTAAAAAACGTTATAAAGATTTAAAAGGTCAGCGGGTTAATTTAACTTATTACCCGGATGTCGAGAAGGTTGCGGGTATGCAAATAGAAGTTATGAATGTAGTCAGGATAAAAATATCCTGAAATTACTGGCTTTGTTCCAGACTCTGAATTTTTTTACTGACTTTTTCAGCGCGATTAATGAGTTGAATAACTTCAGTATTTTTCGGGTCGAGTAATATTGCTTGCTGCCATACTGCTAGTGCCTCATCTATCATTTTTTTGCTGTAGAGCTCTTTTCCCCTGTTTATTCTATTTTCTGTCATGGTTTTAATTTCACTGTTTAATGAATCTAGAAGCATTTTCGACTTTTTATGCGATGGGTTCAGTGCCAGCATTGTTGTAAGGTGAGTGCGCGCTAAGTTATATTCCTGTTTGTTATATGCAGCATGATATGCTGCCAGTGATTTAGTATTGCTTTTAAGAGTTGATTTTTTTATCAGCTGTTTATTTATTTGAGTAACCCACTGTTGCTTCTGCTCGGTAGGCTCAAGTTTATTAGATAAGGAATAGCAGTCACTAGCTAATAAATACTGTTCGTTATTTTTAGCCTGATCGCCGCATAGTTTCAGTTGATGTGCTACGTGTAATCTGTCTTTTTCATAATCAGTTATATCAAGCTGAGCGCCGTAATCATCAGGAATAAGTTGAAATAATTTTTCATATATTTTTTTATAAGAAATGAGCGCACTGGCACGTTGCATAAGCATGTCTTTTTGGAGCGAATTTATCTGTTTGTCTCGTTCGCTAAGAAGGCCCTGTCTTTCCAGGCTGAGTCTTGGCTCGTGGTTGATTTTGGTTAAGGCATTATCGTATGTGTCTAATGCCAGTTGCCAGTTTTTGCTTTGTTTATGTTTTTGTGCTGTTTCTGAGGCGTTTTCTATAAACTGATTTTTTTTGTTTTCGATTTCAGGTTTTCGATCAAGAATGAACTGATATTTATTGGTGGTATTATCATTGTTGCTTTTGTCGGAGATGGTGTTTGATGATATTTTATTAAAAGCATATTGTATTTCATCATACTCATTTTCAGTCAGCCACTGATCGATGTTTTTATTGAGTGCTTCTGGTTTGGCTTTAAACAGGGCGCATGAAGATAGTGCTAAACAACACAGCAGAAATAAAAAAACCGGACGAGAGTAAAAAGATTGAATCAATTAGGATTTCCATCAGCATCGTACAATATTTCAAAAATTTGTTGCCGCATCACTTTTTGATTTTCAAGTGAAGTATTATTGACTAACCAGGTCGAAACAGGTTTTTGTTTGCCGCGTACACGAATCACCTTATATTTTTGAGCCAGTATATGCCTGGATATATCATCCTGATTAAACAGTTCTTCAAGAATGATAATTTGGTTGCTTTCAGCAATGCTGGCTAAACGCGAAGCGATATTAACCGGGTCACCGATCACGGTGTATTCCATACGATCACTAGAGCCAAGATTACCTGCTACCATCACGCCACTATTTACACCTGTTTTAAAATGAATAGGAATTTTATTTTGCTTTATACGAATATCATTTAGTTGAGTAACTAATTCTCGAATCATAACAGCGCAATTAATTGCATTTATGCTGTGTGTGTCAGAAAAGTCTGGAACACCAAATACAATCATAGCACAATCACCCATAAACTTATCTATATGGCCGTTATGTAATTGGGCAATGGTTGAAATGTGTGTGAAATATTCATTGAGAATGTGTGTCACTTCTTGTGGTGGTATTTTTTCTGAGATGCTGGTGAACCCTACGATGTCAGCAAATAAAACGGAAGCGTTTACATGTTTACCGCCGAGTTGAACGTCATCCAGATTTTGTAAAACTTTTTTTGCAACATTGCTGGAGACATAACGAGAGAAAATGTCTTCAACCTGTGATTTTTGTAGTAAGCCATGTGCCATTTGGTTAAAGGCGCAGGCAAGTTCACCAATTTCATCATTGCGGCGTTCATTTAGGCGATATTTGAAATCACCGGCTCCTATTGCTTTACTGGCATCAACTAAGTTGTGGATGGGTTGAGACAGGTGTCGACTCATAATAAACGCTAGTAAAATGGCAATGATAGTCATAACGATTGTGGTTAGGATAATTATATAGCGTGAGTCTTCTAGTGATTGCTGCATTTGTTGCTTGCTAAAAGTAATTATTATGTGGCCAGCAATAAGTTGTTTAAATTTGATCGGACTATCAAAACATATTAATTGCTTAGTGGTATTGTTGTTCGAGTTCCATTCAAAAATATGTGCAGATTTTTTATTATTGAGTTGATGCTGAATAAAGTCTATAGAAGGTGTCATGCCATTTTTAACAATGGTCTCATTTTGATCTGAAATAACAATAGCGCCTTTAATTAGATTATAATCAACTAAATTGTTAACCAGTGTTTGTAAGCCAAGATTATCATCAGAAAGAACCATTTCAGATGCACTATTGGCAACTTGTTTGACGATAGCTGAGCCCATATCATTTATTTGTTGAGTTAAAACATTTTTCTGGTTTTCCAGAATGATAAAGCCGAGTGCAGACATGCCGCTGACGATTAGAAGTGTAATGGCGAGTGCGAGTTTAATCGTGATTGGGATTCTCAATTTGAAATGAGATATCTTGTTTATGGCAGGTGTTAGTTTAGAAAATAGATCCAAATCGCACTCTTCTTATTGTCTTAGATTCATTCAGCCGTAAATAATAACATGATCAGTGTGGCTTAGGTTATTAAGCATTAAATTTGCTGAATTTAAACAAATGAGAAAAAATAAATATTTTTTTGAACTATTTGTAAAAGCCTGCGTCTTAATGTTTGCAAGCCAGCAATGTTGGGCAGGGACGACATATTCTCTCTGCCCTTTTTTTGTGCATCAATAAATGCTTCTCACAGTTTACGACTATATATGTCTTAAATAGGCGATTAAGTTTTAATAATCGTAAACATGCTATACGGCCGATAATTCAGGCAAATCAATTACATAAACAATTTAAATAGCTTATAGCCGTTAATGGTGTGAGCTTTAATGTGCATCCGGATATTTGTTTTGGTCTACTCGGGTTGCAAAACGACAACGGTTGAAATGCTTGAAGGTGTAAGCAGGCAGATAGTGGAACGATAAAGTATAGGGGTAAACCCTTGAGTGGTGAGTTAAAAAATAATGCAGGTATTATGTTTAAGTCTACTGCCTTGCAGAGTGATACCACGGCGCAGGAATCGCTGGAGTTGTTTCAACAGATGTATTTGCAGAAAATAATTATAGATTGCGCATAAGAAAACTTTTTACATCCGGACCCAATCCATTGGTCCGTCATAATTTCAGGCAGCTAATTCATAAAATTAAAAAGCAGAATAAAATAATTGTTCTACACATATTATATGGATGAAGCATATGAATTGTGTGATGAAATTATCATTATGGATCATGGGAAAATAATTTTGCAGGAACGCCAGAGAATTATTTGCAAAACATTTTAATGATGTCATCGTGCAAATTCTCGCATCGGCAGAGGCTGCCGCATTAAACTTTAAGCGGTAAGGGGTTGAGGCAATGACGTGGTAGCGTTTTGTTAGTGACCTTAAAGCGCGTGATAGAAATGTGCTGTATATAAATATGATGTTCAGTGCATTATTTGGTTTGGGTTATATCGGGGTTCGTTATCGTAAAAATGGTGTTTTATAACGTTTAAAAGTAACGTCATTAACGGCGTTAGAGCTTTTATCTGCTCAAGTTGCATCCCGGTTATGGTTGATTATGGTGATTAGCATTACGGTCTATATTGACTGCCATCTGTTAATTGGCTTGATGATGCGCGGCAGTTTTCCCCTAACCCACATAACGCAGGTGGCACGTGATATAATGATAAACGGTGTCAGTTTAATGGTGATTATGTCTCATTTGCTGGCATTGCTCACGATGAGTATTATTTTTTACTGCTTGGAGTGTGATTATTCCGAAGGGAGTCGTCAGCTGATACTCTCCCTGATATTCCCCCCCCCGGGAATGATAAGCAGGTTTTATTGAGGTTTTAACATGTTTCATTTAAGTGAAGAGCGACAAATCCTGCTAACCCAGAAAATCATGGAAAGTCTTGATGACTGGGGCTTATGTGCCGCCGACCAGGTGGTTGTTCTGAATTTACCAGAAGGCACCCGAACTCGTAAATTACGGGCATTTCATGAAGATACGCCATTGCCTAAAGACGATAATGTGGAATTCAGAGCGGTACGTATCCTGGGTATTATTGACGCGTTGCGCACCACTTATCCGAAGAATGAGACGATGGGTGCACGCTGGATGAGAAAGCCACATCGGCGTTTTCAAAATCGTCCGCCGTTGCAGTTGCTGGTTGAAGAAGGTAATACTGGAATGGATACGGTGTTGGCGGAATTAGATTGTTCTTATGCATGGGAGCTAAGTGGCTCTCTGGCCCGCTAAGCACTCAGTTTACCTCTGTAAGGCGGCAGCTCTTCGTTGGAAAATGCGCACTTACAGTAGTAAGCTTACATTTACCGCCTTGACCTGCCGCCTTACAGAGGCAAGCTGAGTGCTTAGCGCTAGTCACCGGCTCTTTGTCAGGAAATGGACGCTTACCGTCGTTAGCTCATATTTTTCCCCTTGACCTGCCGCCTTACAGAGGCAAGCTGAGTGCTTAGCGCTAATCATCAGCACTTGATTGGAAGTGGATACTTAGCCGTCGTCAGCTCACCTTTTCCGCCTTGATCTGTCGCCTTACAGAGGTAAGCTGAGTGCTTAGCGCTAATCATCAGCACTTGATTGGAAGTGGATACTTAGCCGTCGTCAGCTCACCTTTTTCACCTTGATCTGCTGTCTTACAGAGGCCAGCTGAATGCTTAGGGCTCTTACCGCTATAGACTCTCGTTTTCACCCTAATCTGTCGTTATTCAGAATAAATTTAAGCGTTTAGCTATTGGTTATTTGAGCACGGGGTAACACCGTTAATCATGTATTAACGGTGTTACCCCGGTTTGCTTGCCGAAGGCTCAGTTTAATTTCTTTTATGGCGCAGATGGTCGTTTTCATTTATTCTTTAGGCATAATTCAAATAAAGAGATTCGCAATGCTGGAATATCAATATGAACTGGATGCGACTAATGACACCTGCCCGCAACCGGTTATGAAAACTAAACAATTATTAAAGCAGATGAGCCCCGGAGAGGTGTTGCATGTGATGGCAACGGACCCTTTGGCGGAGCAGGATATTAATATGTTGATTGCTGCAGTTAGTGATAAGTTAATAGAGAACAGTCATGATGACGGGGTGTATCATTTTTATATCCAGAAAAATTAATTCAGTTGTTGCGCATAAGTCTCATCGCATTTCGCTGCCATAATAAAGTCATTTATAAATAAACCTTTCAGGTCATGAGTCCACCAGATTATGCTGACCTGGCCCCATTTTAAACAAATTTCAGGGTGATGGTTTTCCTGTTCTGCTAAATTCGCTATGCGATTTGTAAACTGTTGTGCCTGTATAAAATTTTTAAAGTTATAGGTTTTTATAATTTGATCAATATTGGTTTGTTGTGCCCAAACCCAGCTATCAAGACGGCACAGATTTGAGTTAATTTCTGATTCAGTTAATCGAACACTGGATCTATTGCAACTAAGCAATGATTGGTCGGCGAGTGATTTCATGTGCTATTCTCATTAATATCTTTAGTGAAAAACAAAAATCTCGATGTATATTAAAACCGCGCTTAACATCAATTTGAGTATAGATGAGTTCAGACATGAATTAGGCAGGCAAAAAAAAAGGTATCTGCTATTTAATGAGCTTCCAGCGGATAAAGTGTATTTACAATTTGAAGGGAAGCTGGCTGGTGAGCCGCGGGTGTGGAATGCCTGTATTCGAACAATAGAAGAATATGCCAGAGTTCATCATGTTGAGAGTGATCCAGAACAATTTATAGATATTCAAATTAAAAATGCATGCTATTTGATTGAAATAGCGCTTAATATTAAGCAAATTGATCGAGCGGCCGTCGAAAGCACAATAATAATGATACGAAAATATAAGCGCTTACAGCCTGGCAGGCATCATTATGGCGTAAGAAGCAAAACACAATAGGAACTCTCAGCGGGAATGAAGCGAATTGTTGTAATTAACACCAAGGGTGGTTGTGGCAAAACTACTATATCCACCAGTCTTGCTAGTTATTATGCGGCAGCTGGTATACATACTGCTCTTTTTGATTATGATCCGCAGGGCTCGAGTATGCGCTGGCTTAAGTTGCGTGCAGCCGAGAGGCCGGAAATATATGGTGTAGTTGCACATAAAAATTCTGCAAAGGCGGTAACCATGAGCTGGCAATTGCGATTGCCTCCTGAAACGCAGCGTTTAATCATTGATACACCGCCAGGGTTAAAAGGCCCAGACCTTAAAGAGCAATTAAAAGGGGCGGATATTATTTTAATTCCGGTATTGCCTTCGCCATTAGATATATTTGCAACCGCAGATTTTATTCGTGATTTATTGCTGGATGTAAAAGTCAGGCTTAATGAAACCAGAGTGGGAATTGTGGCTAACCGGGTTAAAAAAAATACAATTGCATTTCAGTCACTGGAGCGTTTTTTAGGCTCATTGAATATACCTGTGGTGGCCAAGCTTAGAGATTCGCAAAATTATTTACGCGCTACGGAGGAAGGGTTGGGTATTCATGAGTTAAAAGGCAAGAATACTTATGTGGATAGAATGCACTGGAAGAGTGTGGTCGAATGGCTGGATAAAAAATAGCCACAAAAAAGCCTGCATACTGCAGGCTTTTTTGTGGCTAACTTAATAGCATAAAAATAGCTTATTTTTTTCGACGTCCAAATAAACCTAAACCGGCTATACCTGATAAAAATAGAAAAAAGGCAGCAGGTAATGGCACTGGCGTTGTATATAATCCTGCGGTCAGTGCAAGTCGCTCATTGTTATTAATACCCGAAATGTCTAAGCCATTAATGAAGCCACCAGATGCGATATTAAAGTCATTAAGATCAACTGTTGCGATCAATAAGTCGGCAAATCCTCCGCCTACTTCAACCTGATATTTTTGG
>CAZFUY010000120.1:0-7596 GCA_964522445.1 uncultured Thiotrichaceae bacterium
CGGGTATTTTCAAAGAGATCTCTGATGTTCCCCGTGGTGTTGTTTTAGTGACCGGTCCAACTGGCTCAGGTAAGTCGACCACCCTGGCCGCAATGATGGATTATAAAAACGAGAAAGAACACGGCCATATCCTGACCATTGAAGATCCAATCGAATTTGTACACGAAAGTAAAAAATGTCTGGTTAACCAGCGTGAAGTTCATCGTGATACCATGGGATTTAGTGAGGCGCTACGCTCTGCTTTACGTGAAGACCCCGATGTTATTCTGGTGGGTGAGATGCGTGATCTGGAAACCATTCGTTTAGCATTATCGGCTGCAGAAACAGGCCATCTGGTATTTGGAACATTGCATACCAGTTCAGCCGCTAAAACTGTTGACCGTATTGTCGATGTATTTCCGGCTGCTGAAAAAGATATGGTTCGAGCCATGTTATCAGAATCATTACGAGCTGTTATTGCACAAACATTGTTGAAAAAAATTGGTGGTGGCCGTGTGGCTGCACATGAAATTATGATTGGCACACCTGCAATTCGTAATCTAATTCGTGAAAATAAAATTGCGCAAATGTACTCTGCTATTCAAACCGGCCAGTCTATTGGTATGCAGACACTGGATCAAAATCTTAAAGAGCTGGTTGAAAAAGGCATTGTTACCAAAGAAGAAGCGGGAACTAAAGCGGCAAATAAAGATAGCTTATAATGTATTGATGACATAGCGCAAAGTTAAACTAACGGGTAGCTGAATAGCTGCTTAAATATAATAATAAATTCGGGAGAAACAGGAATGGATAGAGATAAGGCCATCCTATACATGCATGATTTATTGCGCATGTTGGTGCAAAAAGATGGCTCTGATTTATTTATAACAGTGGGTGCTTCACCGTCAATGAAAATTGATGGCAAAATGACACCGCTTTCAAATCAGGCGCTTTCTCCTTCGCATACCCAGACACTTGTGCGTTCAATTATGAACGACAAGCAGTTAGGGGAATTTGAAAAGCAGCAGGAGGTTAATTTTGCGATTAGCTTACCCGGTGTTTCTCGCTTTCGTGTCAATGCCTTTACCCAACGTGGCTCGATGGGAATGGTGCTGCGTGTTATTCAGTCAGATATTCCAAAGTTTGAAGAATTAAATCTACCGCCTGTGTTGCAGGATATTGCAATGACCAAACGCGGCATGGTTATTTTTGTGGGTGCAACCGGTTCAGGTAAATCAACATCGTTGGCTTCGATGATTGGTTATCGCAATCAAAATAGTTTTGGTCATATTATTACCATAGAAGATCCCATTGAATTTGTGCACCAGCATCAGAATTGCATTGTTACTCAACGAGAAGTTGGTGTTGATACAGAGAATTATGAAATTGCATTAAAAAATACATTACGTCAGGCGCCCGATGTGATTTTGATTGGTGAGGTTCGTGATAGAGAAACGATGGAATATGCTATAGCCTTTGCTGAAACCGGTCACCTTTGTTTAACTACCTTGCATGCAAACAGTACCAATCAGGCGCTGGATCGTATTATTAACTTCTTCCCTGAAGAACGTCGTGATCAATTACTAATGGATTTATCACTTAATCTAAAATCCGTTATATCACAACGCCTGATTCCGCTTAAAGGTGGTGAAGGTCGTGTGCCCGCAGTAGAAATAATGTTGAATACGCCTTTAATGTCAGACCTGGTATTTAAAGGCAAGGTGCATGAAATAAAAGAACTTATGGCTAAATCAAATGAGTATGGCATGAAAACATTTGATCAGGCTTTATTTGATCTTTATGAAGAAGGTTATGTTACTTATGAAGATGCGCTGAGAAATGCAGACTCAATTAATGATTTGCGTTTGCGTATTAAACTTCAGGGTAAGGATGCCAAGAAACAGGATCTTATGTCTGAAATTGATGGCATAAAAATGGAAGCAGATGAAAAAGATGATCAGCACCGTTTACGTTAAAAAATTACTGGTAGTAGTATGAAGCTTGAACCTTATTTAAAACTCATGGCTGAGCGCGGCGGCTCAGATATATTTTTCACTACTGGTGCGCCGGTTAGTATGAATATTGAAGGTGCTATGCACCCTATTGGTAAAACGCCATTAGAACCCGGCATGACAAAAAATCTTGCCTACAGTGTTATGGATGAAACTCAGATTATGGGTTTTGAAGCGACACTGGAAATGAACCTGGGCATGTCGTTAAAAAATATTGGTCGTTTTCGTATCAATATATATACACAGCGTGGTGAAGTTTCAATGGTTATTCGTTATATCAAAGCGGATGTACCAAGTATTGAAGAGTTAAATCTTCCAGAGAAATTAAAAGACCTTGTTATGTTGAGAAAGGGTCTGGTACTGGTTGTTGGTTCAACAGGGTCAGGTAAATCAACATCGCTGGCATCAATGATTAAGCATCGTACGGGAGCTATGCCCGGTCATATACTGACAATTGAAGACCCTATTGAATACACATTTAATCATGGAAAATCTATTGTGGGTCAGCGTGAAGTAGGGCTTGATACATTGTCTTATGAAAATGCATTGCGTGAAGCGATGCGTGAAGCTCCCGATGTCATTATGATTGGTGAGGTGCGAGATCGTGAAACAATGGAAGCGGCTATTCAGTATGCAGATACAGGTCATTTATGTTTAACAACCTTACATGCCGTGAATGCCAACCAGACTTTAGACCGGATAATTAGTTTCTTTCCACCGGATGCGCGAAATCAGATTCTTATGGATATGTCGATGAATCTTAGAGCTATTGTTTCTCAGCGGCTGGTTGAAGGTATGAAAGGCAAACGTGTTGCTGCTATCGAAATATTAATTAATTCTCCCTATATTTCTGATTTGATTCGTCGTGGTGATTTTCATGAAATAAAAGAGATTATGGAAAAAGGTGAAGCAGAAGGTATGCAGACATTTGATCAGTCACTCTATCGTTTATTTAAAGAGGGTCAGATTGAAATTAAAACAGCATTATCTTATGCTGATTCAAGAAGTAATCTTGAGTGGAAAATTAATTTTGGTGGTGGCACTAAGGATCTTGAGAGAAGACAACAGGATGAAACGCTGCAATTTCCAAAGGATGGTGAATTGCCAAAAGTAAAATAATCTAAAAGATTTGATGAAAAATCTTTTAGGTAAAGTGATACATCATAATGTAGGAGCGGCTTCAGCCGCGAAATCTACCTGAAGAATAAAGGCAGTGTTTTTTTGTGACTTCAGGTTAGATTTTAAAAATACCAGTAACAAACAATAACCGCAGCAAAAAATCCAGTAGCATCTGCAATTAATCCAGCCTGTAAAGCATAGCCTGTTTTCTTAATTCCCACTGCGCCAAAATAAACCGCCAATACATACAGTGTTGTTTCTGTTGAGCCAAACATAGTCGCCGCAATTTTTACAATAATAGAATCTTCGCCGTGAGTTTGTATAAGTTCAGCCAATACACCAACAGAGCCACTGCCTGTCATTGGGCGAATAATGGCCATGGGTAGCGTTTCGGGTGGTATGCCTACTACAGTAAAAATGGGCGCTATAAAATTAATCAGGCTTTCCATAGCGCCACTTGCTCTAAACATGGCAATAGCAAAAAGTATTGCTACCAGATAAGGGATAATTTTTACAGCGGTGCTAAAACCTTCTTTTGCACCTTCAACAAACTCTTCATAAACGGCCACTTTTTTATATAAACCGTGACTGATAATAAATAGTATAAGAAGAGGAATAATAAGAGCGGTTAAATGTTGCATATTTAAGCCCTGACTTTTGCGTAGGTTTTAGCAGCAATAATGGCGGCAATAGTTGAGCAAGATGTGGCAAGTATAATAGGAATAATTAATTCGCTAACCTGTGTGCCCATAATAGCAATTAAAGTCACCGGCGGTAAAAGCTGTACGCTTGATGTGTTTAATGCCAGAAACATACACATGGAATTACTGGCTTCATCTTTTTTAGTATTTAATTCCTGTAACTGCTGCATGGCTTTTATGCCCAGAGGCGTGGCGGCATTACCGAGACCTAATACATTGGCAGCCAGATTAAGGCTAATGCTGCCAAGGGCTGGATGGTCTTTAGGGATTTCAGGAAATAACCAGCGTAGCAAAGGGTGTATGGCTTTTATGAAGATAAAAATAAGGCCACTTTTTTCTGCTATTTGCATAAGCCCAAGCCAGAGCGCCATAATGCCGGCAAGACCCAGGGCAAGTTTTACAGCAAATTCAGCCATATCAAATGCGGCCTGAGTAATGGCGGTTATTTTTAGCCAGTGTAGTTCTGGCAGTATGAGTTCCAGTTTCTGATTATTAATGTCGAGAACTGTTAATTTGGAGCGCAGTATTTTTTTATTTTTACTGGCCTGCTTTTCAGCAATAAAGTTCCACTGAGCAGGAAGTTTATCGTTTACTGGTATAATAAGTTCGCGGTGATTTTTTAAACTATGTATTTCAGCATCAATATTAAAGTCTTTGTAATGAAGCTGAATATTTTGTGTGTCATTATAAAGTGTATATGAAACTTTTATGATTGTTCCATTGCCATAACTATTATTCCACTCGTCATAAATATCATGAGCAAGAGCAAATGTTATGCTTATAATAATGAGTCCAGACCAGATAAAATTTAGCATGTAATTATTCGTGCTTCAGGAAAAATATGTATAAATTAATTATATTGCTATTGTGTTTGTTATTGCCTCTAAATGCAAAGGCTGAACAAGACTTAAACTGGGCTAAAACAATTCAGCATGTTGCAGATTCAGTAGTGACATTGCGTCTTGATGCAGGCAAGGCATTTGATACCGCAACAAATAGCTCGTCTCAGGCAACAGGTTTTGTTGTTGATGCAGAGCGTGGACTAATTTTAACAAATCGTCATGTGGTGCAGGCAGGGCCGGTTACTGCACTGGCTTTATTTGCTAATCGAGAAGAGATTGAGCTAACACCTGTTTATCGTGACCCTGTGCATGACTTTGGTTTTTTTAAATACAACCCCAAATCACTCAAATTTATACAGCCAAAGTCATTATTGCTTAAGCCTGAGAAAGCAAAAATTGGGGCAGAAATCAGAATTGTTGGTAACGATGCGGGTGAGCAATTATCTATTTTAGCCGGAACATTAGCGCGTCTTGATCGCACTGCGCCTTATTATGGAAGAGGGCGTTATAACGATTTTAATACGTTTTATTATCAATCTGCCTCGGGTGTTTCGGGAGGCTCTTCGGGGTCACCTGTTATTGATATTCAGGGAAATGTAATTGCATTGAATGCAGGTGGTAGTCGTAAAGCGGCTTCCAGTTTTTTTCTGCCGCTGGAGCGAATTGTAAGAGTGCTAAAACTTTTGCAGAAAGGAGAGCGCATTAGTCGTGGTACTTTACAGACAACACTTGTGTATAAACCTTATGATGAAGTTCGTCGACTGGGTTTAAGGTCAGAAATTGAAGCACAATTAAGAAAAGTAAATCATGGTGTAGGTTTGCTAGTTGTTAAGCGTAATGTGCCAGAAGGGCCTGCGGATGGTTTATTAAAGCCGGGTGATATTTTACTTAAAGGTGGCACTAATAAGAAAAATTTAAACTGGTTAAGGCGATTTGATGAAGTTGAAGTTTTATTAGATGGTAATGTTGGAAAGAAAATATATCTACTTGTTGAACGCAATGGTGTGGCGGTTGATATAGAAATAACAGTGGCTGATTTGCATGCTATTACACCCGATCGTTATATAGAATTTGGTGATGCTATAGTTCACAATCTTTCCTATCAGCAGGCGCGGCATTTAAATAGAACTGTTTCAGGTGTTTATGTTGCTCAGCCCGGGTTTATTTTTTCTACGGCAGGTATTCCTCGTGGTGCTGTTATTTTAAAAATAAATAGCCAGAAGGTTTCTAATCTGGATGATTTTGAAAATGTATTAAATACATTGTCAGATGGTCAACAGGTTACTGTTCGCTTTATTACCTTTAAAGAAACAAAACGTACCCATGTTTCAATTATAAATATGGACAGGCGCTGGTTTGTTTTACAAAAATGTAAACGCAATGATGTAACTGGTTATTGGCCCTGTGAAGCATTAGCTGATGTTAAGGAAAAACAGACAAAAAAACCAGCTAAGGTTCGATATATAAAATATAAAGATCCACGAGCTAACAAACTGTCTTCGTCAATAGTCCATGTGCAGTTTGATTTGCCTTATCATATTGATGGTGTGCAGGAATCTCATTACGGTGGTGCTGGTCTGGTTATTGATGCGAAGCATGGTCTTGTGCTGGTTGATCGAAATACAGTGCCTGTTGCGATGGGTGATGTAAGAGTCGTGTTTGCGGGTGCGGTAGATATTCCGGCTAAAGTTTTATTTGTTCATCCATTACATAATATGGCTATTGTGCAATATGATCCTGATTTATTAGCTGATACAAATGCGACTTCTGCATCGCTAAAAAATCAGCCGCTGGAGTCAGGTGATAATGTCTGGTTACTTGGCATAAAGAGTGATTTTAGTTTATCAGTTGAATCGATGACTGTTGCCTCTGTTGATCCAATGGAATTTTCTATCCCAAAAACTCCAAGGTTTCGTGAAGCCAATCTTGATGTTATTAATATTAATAATGCGCCTTACTCACAGGGTGGTGTGTTAGCAGATGAGCAGGGAAATGTTGTGGCTTTATGGTCCAGTTTTTCTTATGGCAGTGATGATGAGTATAAACAGTCTGAATGGGGCGTGCCAGTTATTCTTGTGCAGGAATTATTAGAGCAGTGGAACTGCTGTAAACAATTCAAAATAAAATCACTGGAAGTTGAGTTGGCAACATTGTCCATTGCGCAGGCACGTAAGCTGGGTTTAAGTAATAAGTGGTTAGAAGAATTCCAGAATGATAAGCGCAAAAGACAGGTGTTGGCTGTATCACGGCGGGTTGGTGGATCGGATGCATTTAAAAAATTACAGGAAGGTGATCTGTTAGTCGCTATTGATAATAAAACTATAAATACATTTTTAGATGTGGAGCATGCAAGTCAGAAAGATGAAGTTACAGTCACCATAATACGCGATGCTAAAGAGTTGTCTTTCAATATAAAAACAGCTGACTTATCAAGCTATGGCACAGAAAAAGTTGTGCAATGGGCGGGTGCGTTAATACAAAATCCACACAGAGCACTTGCTGCACAGCGAGGTATAAAACCTGAAGGTGTTTATATTTCTTCTATCTGGAGAGGTTCGCCTGCCAGCCGTTATAATCTTGGTGCGATTATCCGAGTAATTGAATTTGAAAATAATAAAATCACAGACCTTGATGATTTTATTCAATTGACAGATAAATATAAAGATAAAGAATTTGTGCAATTAAAAGTAATGGATCTAATTGACCGTGAATCAGTTATTACACTGAAACAGAATTTGCGCTACTGGCCGACAAGAGAAATATTTAAGAATGATAAAGGCTGGATGAGTAAGGCTGTTAATTAAGATTTATAGTATTAATTTAGCTTGCTATTAAATTAAAATAGTTTTTCTATTTTTTATAATCCCAGGGTGCTAATCAAAACCATACATTTTTAATGCAAGACTTTAGTGTTTTTATGTCATCCCGAGCGCAGCCGAGGGA
>CAZFUY010000121.1:0-7565 GCA_964522445.1 uncultured Thiotrichaceae bacterium
ACCCCCGACATTCGCCTTGTAAGGGCGACGCTCTACCAGCTGAGCTAACCACCCGCCTATTGAGCGAGCGCTAGTTTACGGCATCTTTTAACGCTTTACCAGGCTTAAATGCAGGAACATTTGCAGCTTTTATTTGAATCTCTGCACCAGTCTGTGGATTGCGGCCTGTACGTGCTGCTCTTTGACGTACCAGATAGGTACCAAAACCAACAATAGTTACCTGGTCATTATTTTTTAATGCACCAGTAATAGATTGAATAAAAGCATCTAGCGCACGGCCAGAGTCAGCTTTAGATAAACCGGAGTTTTCTGCAATTGCGTCAATCAGTTCAGATTTGTTCATTATTGATCCCTTGTTAGTGGTAGTTTTTCAGAGGCGAAAAAATCGCCTGAAATAATTAATTACATTTGATTTAGAGTAAAGCCCTGGTTGCTAATTTCGCCAGCCAAAGATAAGGAAGACAAACAGCTTACACAAATTTTTTTTATAAATACCTTACGCCGCGTTTTATAACAGCCCGCAAAGCGCTCTGTCAATGGCTTTGAGCAATTATTAACTATTTTTTTTATGTTTGAATTATGTCAAGAGCAATTTGATATATTTCGTCAGATAAATTCAAAAAAAATTTATCTAAATGACTAAAGAAACTATAAAAAATAATATTTGAATATTATTAATCTGCATATTATTTTTATCTAATGCTGTCATTCTTATACTCAGTAAATACACCATATTACGCCCATAAAAAAAGAGGAAAATAAATCTCCTCTTTTTTATAGATTGACTACATCAATAAATTTAATGTGGTCTTAAAGGGTCAGTCACCTTACCTTTCTTTGCCTTTGACTGGCTGACTGGCTTTTTTTCCTCAGTCACTACACCCTTTAAAGGCGTTGGCATGTGCTGCAATGCCACTTCAAGTACCTCATCAATCCACTGAACAGGTTTGATATCTAATTTTTTAATAATGGTTTTAGGAATATCAACTAAATCCTTTTCATTATCTTTAGGTATAAGAATAGTATCTATGCCACCACGATGAGCCGCTAATAATTTCTCTTTTAAGCCACCGATAGGTAAGACCTCACCTCGTAGAGTAATCTCTCCTGTCATAGCGACATTAGCTCTGACAGGTATTTTTGTAATGGCAGAGACGATAGCAGTACACATACCAACACCTGCACTGGGGCCATCTTTAGGTGTTGCACCTTCGGGCACGTGAATATGAATATCTTTTCCTTCATGGAAATTAGCTTTTAAACCTAAAGAACCTGCACGACTCCTGACAACAGTCATTGCTGCCTGAATAGATTCCTGCATAACATCACCCAGTTGCCCGGTAAATGTCTGCTTGCCTTTACCTTCCATTGTTACCGCTTCAATACTAAGCAGTTCTCCACCCACTTCAGTCCAGGCTAAACCTGTGACCTGACCAACCTGATCTTTTTCTTCGGCCATGCCATAACGGAAACGTTTTACACCCAGATAATCTTCTATATTTTTAGAACTAACTTTTAGCTTTTTATCTGTTGGTTTAAGCAACACACCTTTAACTACTTTGCGACAAATTTTTGCAAGCTCTCGCTCCAGGCTTCTTACCCCTGCCTCACGTGTGTAATAACGAATAGCATCCATAATTGCACTATCTGCAACATCTATTTCACTCTCTTTCAAACCATTATTTTCCAGTTGTTTGGGCAATAAATAGTTTTTGGCAATATTCAGTTTTTCATCTTCTGTATAACCAGGAATCCGAATAACTTCCATACGATCCAGCAAAGGCGCAGGAATATTCATACTGTTTGATGTGGCAATAAACATAACATCAGACAAATCAAAATCCACTTCCAGATAATGATCACCAAAAGTATGATTTTGTTCAGGGTCAAGCACTTCAAGTAATGCTGAAGCCGGGTCACCCCGAAAATCCTGAGCCATTTTGTCAATTTCATCGAGCAGGAACAGAGGATTACGTGCGCCTACTTTACTCAAATTCTGAATAACTTTACCCGGCATAGAACCAATATAGGTTCTACGATGTCCACGAATTTCTGCTTCATCGCGTACACCACCTAATGCCATGCGTGTAAATTTACGATTGGTTGCTCGTGCAATAGAACGGCCTAATGATGTTTTACCCACGCCTGGAGGTCCGACCAAACATAAGATAGGGCCTTTAAGTTTTTTTACTCTTTGTTGAACTGCGAGATATTCAAGAATACGTTCTTTAACTTTTTCCAGTCCGTAATGATCTTCATCCAGGACTGTTTCTGCAGCGGCAAGGTCATTTCGGATTTTGCTGCGTTTTTTCCATGGGCAACCAACCAGTGCATCAAGATAGTTGCGCACAACGGTTGCTTCTGCAGACATAGGCGACATCATTTTGAGTTTGTTTATCTCTGTTGTGGCTTTTTTCTGAGCCTCTTTACTCATACCTGCTTTTTTAATTTTATTTTCAAGATCTTCTATTTCATTCGGCGCATCTTCCATATCACCTAATTCTTTCTGAATGGCTTTCATTTGCTCATTCAGATAATACTCACGCTGACTTTTTTCCATCTGGTTTTTAACACGGCCACGAATGCGCTTTTCGATTTGTAATAAATCAATTTCTGCTTCAATCATGCTGAGTAAAAACTCAAGACGCTCAAGCACATTTGAGATGCCAAGAATTTTCTGTTTTTCTTCAATCTTCAACGACATGTGTGCAGCAATGGTATCTGATAATCGAGCAGGATCATCAATACCAGAAAGTGAAGTCAGTATTTCAGGCGGCACTTTTTTATTCAGTTTTACATACTGATCAAAAACACCCATGACAGAACGACAAAGCACTTCAAGCTCACGTTCATCATCCATTCCTGAATCATCGAGCACAGTATAGTCAGCCGTGAAAAACGCTTCATCCTGATCATACATTTCATTTATAAGTACTCGCTGAGCACCTTCGACCAGCACCTTAATTGTGCCATCAGGCAATTTTAGTAACTGTAAAATAGTAGATAACGTACCTACACTGTGTACATCTTTAATGCTGGGATCATCAATTTCAGCGCTTTTCTGAGCCACCAGCAAAATTTGCTTGTCTTTGGACATAGCAGCATCCAGTGCCTGAATGGATTTCTCTCGACCAACAAATAATGGAATAACCATATGGGGATAAACAACAACATCTCTCAGGGGCAAAACAGGCGTTTTTCCATCGTACGCTTCAACAATTTCTTTTGATTCTTTATTTTCTTCAGACACGATACAACCTCGAGTGAATTTCGGCACAAACAGTTGCACCATTTATTTATATGTTACTAAGCAGGTTGGGGCTAAATAGCTCAGTTCAAGAGTCTTGTTTATATATAGCTCATTAAACAGATTGTTTCTGTAAACTGAAAACACTTTCTCTATTTTAGTTCTTGCCTGGCAAGGAAATTACCAGCCAATGCTTCAAGCTAAATATAAATTATGCAGACAAAAAAAACCGCGCTTTAAGCGCGGTTTTTTTATCTACTGAATGTACGATATTCAGCAGACACATAAATGTGCAGGAGGTGTTATTCGTTTGATGATGCCAGTTTTTTCGTATCTCCACCCTCAAACACCATATAAGGTTGAGCGTCTCCCTGAATAACAGCCTCATCTACAACAACCTTGGTTACATTATCAAGAGAAGGCAATTCATACATGGTTTCCAGCAAAGTATTTTCAAGTATGGTTCTCAAACCGCGAGCACCTGTCTTACGTTCCATCGCTTTAAGCGCAATAGCAGACAATGCATCTTCACGGAATTCCAGCTCACAATCTTCCATTTCAAACATCTTGGAATATTGTTTGGTAAGTGCATTTTTAGGCTGCGTTAATATAGTGATCAACGCTTCTTCATCCAGCTCTTCCAATGTTGCTACCACAGGCAGACGACCCACAAATTCTGGAATTAAACCAAAACGGATTAAATCATCCGCTTCAAGATCTTTAAGAATTTCACCTGTTGATTTTTTGTTATCCTTGCTTTGTACTTCAGCACCAAAACCAATACCGCTCTTTTCAGAACGGTCACGAATAACCTGATCAAGACCCGCAAATGCGCCGCCGCATATAAATAGAATATTGGAGGTATCCACCTGCAGGAATTCCTGCTGAGGATGCTTGCGCCCACCCTGTGGTGGCACGGATGCAACAGTGCCTTCAATTAACTTCAACAGTGCCTGTTGCACGCCCTCTCCTGATACATCACGTGTAATAGAGGGGTTATCTGATTTGCGTGAAATCTTATCTATTTCATCGATATAAACAATGCCCGTCTGCGCCTTATCTACATCATAGTCACATTTCTGCAGCAGTTTCTGGATAATATTTTCTACATCTTCACCGACATAACCTGCTTCGGTTAGTGTAGTTGCATCTGCAATAGTAAATGGCACATTAAGTAAACGCGCTAAAGTCTGAGCTAATAATGTTTTGCCTGAACCGGTAGGCCCAATAAGCATAATATTACTCTTCGATAGCTCTATATCATCTTTTTTATGTTTAACTTCAAGGCGCTTGTAATGATTATAAACAGCAACAGCAAGGACTTTTTTAGCCTGCTCCTGACCAATTACATAATCATCAAGGATATTCTTGATTTCCTGTGGTTTAGGAAGTGTATCGACTGATGAAGCCGTCTGCTCCTGCATTTCTTCACGAATAATGTCATTACACAATTCAACACATTCATCACATATAAATACAGAAGGGCCTGCAATAAGCTTTTTAACTTCATGCTGACTTTTTCCACAAAACGAGCAATACAGCAATTTACCCGAATCTTCATCGTTGTTCTTATCGTCACTCATGACGTTTCCTCATACTAGCCCAAAGCTCATTATCAATTAATTAATACACCTTGCCTATTTCTGGGCGAACTTGCAAGGGTACAAAATACAGGGTTTTTTAGTCTAAACAACGACCTGTATCTGTTTAAGATAGACCAAATACTGCATAAAAAAATCAAAAAAGATCAAGTTTTTGCTATTTTATTGAATTTATCAGAAAAAACCATTTTACAGAATCACACAAAAACATATAAGACATTGATTTTATTCGGATTTAATAATTCTGGAATCCAGCACTTTATCAATCATGCCATACTCAGCCGCTTCTTCTGCACTCATAAAATTATCACGCTCAGTATCTTCTGCAATTTTATCCAGCGTCTGCCCTGTATGATTTGCCAAAATACTATTTAGACGATCACGCATATTAAGAATCTCACGTGCGTGAATATCTATATCCGTTGCCTGCCCCTGAAATCCACCCAATGGTTGATGAATCATCACTCTGGAATGAGGCAAACAATAACGCTTACCATCAGCTCCTCCCGCCAGTAATAAAGCCCCCATGCTTGCAGCCTGACCAATACATAAGGTAGATACATCTGGTTTAATAAATTGCATGGTATCGTAAATTGCCATGCCAGCAGTAACAACACCACCGGGTGAATTTATGTAAATAGAAATATCTTTATCAGGATTTTCAGATTCCAGAAACAATAACTGGGCAACGATAAGATTTGCCATGTGGTCTTCAATACCGCCCACAATAAAAATAACTCGCTCTTTTAATAAGCGGGAGTAAATATCATAAGCCCGCTCACCACGAGAAGTTTGCTCAACAACCATAGGCACCAGATTATCCTGCAAACCTAACGCACCATTATTATTTGATGAAAAACTCATATTTTCTCCCCGGTAGAATAATCTGTTCTTATAAATTATTAATGATTGTATGTTCTGTCTGGATTAAAACAAGTGCAAGCTGGAAATATTTTTCTAAAAAACTTTATATTTTCCATAAAAAAAGCAGACCTGAAAAATCAGGCCTGCTTTTTAAAGTTAACAATTAGCCACTAAGCCTGTGCTGGCTGTTTCATTAACTCTTCAAAACTACTGCTCACATCTTTCATTTTGGCCTGATCAACAACCCAGTCAACAACCATTTCTTCCATAACCAGAGCTTCAATGCCTGACTTAAGCTGTGGGTTATTAGCATAATGATTAATAACTTCCTGTGGATCTTCATACGTTGAAGCCACTTCTTCAATCTTTGCAGTAACGCGATCCTGTTCAACGTTAATATCAGCAACTTTAACTATTTCACCAATAATTAAACCTAAACTTACTCGACGTTTTGCTTCAGGTGCAAATAAATCTTTTGGCAAAGACATTCCAGCCTGTAACTGACCTGCTTCAGACATTTGCTTTTGAAGATTGCCGCATTCATCGTCAATTAATGCTTTAGGAATATCAATTTCATTAGCTTTAAGAACGGCATCCATCACATTATTCTTTAGCTGGGTTTGCAATTTATTTTTTAATTCACGCTGCATATTCTCACGAATATCAGAGCGTAACTTATCAACATTTCCGTCAGCCACACCAAATGATTTAGCAAACTCTTCATCTACTTCAGGCAATTTAGCTTCTGCAACTGAAATAAGTTTTGTTTCAAAATTAGCTTTCTTACCTTTTAAATCGTCTACATGATAATCTTCGGGAAAAGTTACTTCGATTGTAAACTCATCACCTGCAGATTTACCAACAACCTGTTCTTCAAAGCCGGGAATCATGCTGCTTGAACCAAGCACCAGTGGGATATTGTCAGCTTTTCCACCTTCAAATGCTTCGCCATCGACATAACCATCAAAGTTAACTGTAACCTGATCATCATTTTGCGCAGCGCGTTCAACCACATTATATTCAGTGCGTTGCTTCTGTAATGTTTCGATCATGCTATCAACATCACTATCTGCTACTTCGGCTGTAACATTCTCAATTTCCAGCGTACTGCAATCAGCAATTTCAAACTCTGGATAAACTTCAAATGTTGCAATGTACTCCAGTGGCTCACCTAAATTCATCTTCTTAGGTTCAATATTTGGATTGCCCGCAAGCTTCAAGTCTTCCTTAGCTACTGCATCACGGAAAGAATTTTGCATTACATCACCAATAACTTCCTGATGAACCTGAGCACCATACTGCTGCTTAACAACCTTCAATGGCACTTTGCCTGGACGAAAACCGTCAATTTTAACGCGTGATTTCATCGACTGCAGACGATTCTCAACTTCTTTATCTACCGTTTCCGCTGGTACCTGAATAGTCAGTTTACGTTCAAGACCATCGCCTGTTTCTAGTGAAACTTGCATGCTAACCTCTTAACTTTACAAATCTTAATTATTGACAGATTTTGTTTACCCGATACGAGACTATTAATTAATCACAGTATTCAGGCTATTTTGAAAATGGTGCGGGTGGAGAGACTCGAACTCTCACGTCTCGCGACACCAGAACCTAAATCTGGCGTGTATACCAATTTCACCACACCCGCTTGAGGCGCGATATTATATAACAAAAATCAGAAATGTATATTTTTTATTGGACTGGATTACTAATGAAGATATAAAAAACAGCGGGGCGATGAAACCTGGGGCATTCTTACGTGCGAAAACCGCGCACAAATCAGGCATATGCAGCACACAACCACGAAGTGATTATGCGCTGCTATGAATATGGGGTGGATGATGGGACTT
>CAZFUY010000122.1:0-2112 GCA_964522445.1 uncultured Thiotrichaceae bacterium
CCTGAGCGATATTGTTCTAACTGATTGGGGCTGTTGGCAATAACTTCATCAATCATGGCTTCAATGGCAGAGTCATCGGTAATTTGTTTTAAACCTTTCTTTTCGATGATCTCATCTGCATTGCCTTCACCATCCCACATGGCATTGAAAACATCTTTGGCAATTTTTCCAGAGATGGTATTGTCATCAATGCGTTTTAACATGCTGGCAAACATTGTGGCATTAACAGGTGATTGAGTGATATCTTTGTCTTCTTTATTCAGGCGTGCAGACAATTCGCCAATAACCCAGTTGGCGGCAATTTTTGCATCACTGTTTGATTCTTTAACTGAAGTTTCAAAAAACTCAGCAAGTTCTCGTGAGCTGGTTAATATGCCTGCATCGTAATTGGAAATTTTATATTCATCTACAAAACGCTTACGTTTAACGTCAGGTAGTTCGGGTAATGTAGCGCGAATTTCATCCAGGAATGCATCATCTATTACGACTGGTAATAAGTCGGGGTCTGGAAAATATCGATAATCATTAGCCTCTTCTTTTGAACGCATGGAACGTGTTTCATCTTTGTCTGCATCATACAAACGTGTTTCCTGTACCACTGTGCCGCCGTCTTCAATAAGATTGATCTGGCGTTCAATTTCATGATTAATAGCGCGTTCAACAAAACGGAAAGAGTTGATGTTTTTAATTTCAGCGCGTGTGCCAAATTCTTTCTGGCCTTTAGGTCGAACAGAAATATTGGCATCGCAGCGGAAAGAACCTTCGGCCATATTGCCATCGCAGATATCAAGATATTGCACTAAAGAATGAATCTTTTTCATATAGGCAACGGCTTCTTTTGCGGAACGGATATCGGGTTCTGAAACAATCTCAATTAAAGGCGTGCCAGCACGATTTAAATCGACACCTGTCATGCCCTGAAAATCTTCATGTAATGATTTGCCCGCATCTTCTTCAAGATGTGCGCGAGTTACACCAATGATTTTACGTGTGCCATCTTCCAGCTCAATTTCCATTTTTCCTGCTTCGACAATAGGATGATAAAGCTGAGAAATTTGATAGCCTTTGGGTAAATCAGGATAAAAATAATTTTTGCGATCAAACACAGAGCGTTTGGCAACATTAGAGCCTGTTGCTAAACCAAATTTAGCTGCCATGCGCACCGCTTCGATATTTAATACAGGTAAAACACCCGGTAAACCTAAATCAACTGCACAGGCCTGCGTGTTTGGTTCTGCACCATAAGCCGTGGATGCAGATGAAAATATTTTACTTTTGGTTCGGAGTTGTGCGTGAATCTCCAGACCGATAACTGTTTCCCATTCCATAAAGAATGCCTCTTTTAAAGATTCTTTGCCACGGAGACACAGGGGGCACAAAGAAATATATTAAAAACCTCTGTGTTCTCTGTGGCTAAAGTTTTTAGTTTTTAAACGCCTTAGGCGTTTGTTTATGCCAGTCTGTATGTTGCTGGTATTGATGGGCAACATTTAACAAACGACTTTCATCAAAATGTTTGCTGATAATTTGTAAACCTACGGGCATATTATTACTAAAGCCTGCGGGTATGCTCATGCCGGGTAAGCCGGCAAGGTTAACTGCGATAGTGTAAATATCTGACAGGTACATAGAAATTGGATCATCAGATTTTTCGCCAATATTAAATGCTGTTTCAGGTGAAGCAGGCCCCATGATGACATCTACTTTTTCAAATGCTTTGCTAAAATCATCTGCAATCAGGCGGCGTAATTTTTGGGCTTTTAAATAATAAGCATCATAGAAGCCGGCAGATAATGCATATGCCCCCACCATAATTCTACGTTTTACTTCAGCGCCAAAACCTTCGCCTCTTGAGCGTTTGTACAGGTCTTCTAAATTTGCAGGGTTTTCACAACGGTAACCAAAACGAACACCATCAAAGCGAGATAAATTGGATGAGCATTCTGCCGGTGCAACCACATAATAAACTGGCACGGCCAAATGAGTATTGGGTAAAGTAATGTCGATAATTTCTGCGCCCAGGTCTTTATATTGCTGTATTGCCTGCTTAACGACTTTTTCAACATCTGTATCAAGGCCTTCGCCAAAATATTCTTTTGGCAGGCCAATTTT
>CAZFUY010000122.1:2212-7562 GCA_964522445.1 uncultured Thiotrichaceae bacterium
AGTGATGCGGGCTGGCGAATTGATCCGCCCGTATCTGTGCCTGTTGATGCAGGCGCTAAACGAGCAGCGACACAGGAGGCTGAGCCGCCGGATGATCCACCCGGAACTGTTTTTGTGTTCCAGGGATTTTTTACTGGCCCATAAAAACTGGTTTCATTGGATGAACCCATGGCAAACTCATCCATATTCGTTTTGCCCAGCATAACCACGCCGGCATCTAAAAGTTTTTCGACCACGGTTGCGTTGTAAGGTGAGATAAAATTATCCAGCATTTTTGAGCCGCAACTGGTTTTTACATCCAGGGTACAGAAAATATCTTTGTGAGCGATGGGAATGCCGGTAAGTGGCGTTGCATTTCCTGCTTTGCGTTTTTCATCGGCGGCTTTTGCCTGCTGTAGTGCCTGTTCTTCTGTTATGGTGATGAAGCTGTTTAATTCTGTATCGTGTTTTTTTATACGATTGAGAAAAGCCTGCGTCAGTTCGACAGAAGTAACTTCACCTGCTTCCAGCATGGTTGATAATTCAGCCAGTGTTTTTTCGTGATACATCATCGATGTCCTGATTATTCAATAACTTTAGGAACCAGATACAAACCTGATTCAGTGGAAGGTGCAATTTTCTGGAAATGTTCGCGCTGATTTTCTTCCAGTACTTCATCTGCGCGTAGACGTTGAGTTAGATCCATAGGGTGAGCCATGGGTGCAACATCTGAAGTATCGACAGAGTTCATTTGATCTACTAAATCCAGAATACTGGATAAATTTTTTGCTGTGCTTTTAATATCTGATTCATCGATATTAAGCCGCGCTAAGTGCGCAATGTTTTTTACATCATCGGGTCCCAATGACATAGTAATCTCCGTGTTGTGTTGTCTGGATAGTTTGAAGTGCCTGGAAATTATTATTATTTCCCGGCACTTCAAAAGGAAAAGTGTCTAAAGCCGCGCAAAATTAGCATATTATTCGCTTTGAAACCACTGCTATGCTTGCTCTATAACACGCTCGTTGCTAGAGTACTCCCCTAATTTTGAGCATACTTTATATAAATGCTCTATAACCAGTAATTAATAATTCAGAAATAAATAAACAGGTCGACAATACAAATGTTTCTAAAGCGATTACGCGGACTTTTCTCTAACGATTTATCCATCGATCTAGGTACGGCAAATACATTAATTTATGCGCGCGGCAAGGGTATAGTTTTAGATGAGCCTTCCGTTGTAGCTATTCGCCAGGATCGTGGCCCAGGTGGTCCAAAAGCTATCGAAGCTTACGGTCATGAAGCCAAACGTATGCTGGGTCGTACGCCACAGAATATCACCGCAATTCGTCCTATGCGTGATGGCGTTATTGCCGATTTTCATATTACAGAAAAAATGTTACAGCACTTTATTCGTCAGGTTCATGAAAGTGCTATGTTGCGTCCCAGCCCAAGAGTATTGATTTGTGTACCCTGTGGCGCAACTCAGGTTGAGCGCCGTGCAATAAAAGAGTCTGCAGCGGGTGCCGGTGCGCGAAAAGTTTATTTGATTGAAGAACCTATGGCAGCCGCGATAGGTGCAGGTATGCCTGTTGATGAGCCTCGAGGCTCTATGGTGCTGGATATAGGTGGTGGTACTTCTGAAGTCGCGGTTATTTCATTAAATGGTATTGTCTATTCAGCATCGGTTCGTATTGGTGGCGATAAGTTTGATGAAGGTATCATCAGTTATGTGCGTCGTAATTACGGTATTTTAATTGGTGAAGCAACAGCTGAACGCATCAAACATGAGATTGGTTCAGCTTATCCTGGCAAAGAATTACTAGAGATTGAAGTTAAAGGCCGCAATCTTTCTGAAGGTATTCCTCGCAGCTTTACATTAAACAGTAATGAAATTTTAGAGTCTTTGCAGGAACCTCTGCATGGTATTGTCAGCGCAGTTAAAACAGCACTGGAACAAACGCCTCCTGAATTGGGCGCTGATGTAGCTGAGCGCGGCATTGTGTTGACGGGTGGTGGTTCATTACTAAGAGACCTGGATCGCTTGTTAATGGAAGAAACAGGCTTGCCCGTTATTATGGCAGAAGAGCCTTTGACCTGTGTTGCTCGTGGCGGTGGCCGAGTGCTTGAATTGATTGATGAGCACGGCGGTGATTTCCTGGCCGTCGAAGAGTAATTGCCCAGTTTACACCTGTGCAGTTCCATTACTTCGTTAGGAGATGGGCACTTACATTTGTAAGCTCACATTTCCTGACTTGTCCTGAAACAGCACAGGAGCAACCTGAACAATTACTTTAAGTTTTAATAATACCTACATTTACTAAATATTATAGTGTGATCGTTTATGCAGACCTTATTCTCGCGAGGACCATCCGTTGCCTTGCGAACCATTATACTGGTTATTGCATCTATTACCGTGATGGTGGCAGACCATCGCTGGCAGCATCTTGAAAGTCTTCGCAGTGGGCTGGAGACCTATGTTATTTATCCCCTTCGTTATGTTATTAATATTCCAGTGCGTTTTTTTATATGGACAGATGATGTCATATCTTCTCAGCAACAATTGTTAAGTGAAAATCATAATCTGAAAGAACAGCAGCTTCGTGCTCAGGTGAGCCTGCAAAAGCTAAGTATTCTTGAAAAAGAAAATCAGCGATTGAGGAAAATGCTCAGTGCTCGCGGTAAGGTGGGAGAACTGGTTTTAGTAGCAGAGCTGCTATCCGTTGATATGGATCCTTATAAGCAGCAGGTTATTATTAACAAAGGTGTAAATAAGGAAGTTTATATAGGGCAACCCATTATAGATGCGTGGGGTGTGATGGGGCAGATTATTCATACCAGTCAATATTCATCAACGGCCATGCTCATTTCAGACCCAAGCCATGCTATTCCTGTGCAGGTAAATCGCAATGGATTGCGTAGTACAGCATTTGGTACAGGGCATTCTCATAAGCTCGAATTACGTTATATTCCTCATAATGCAGAAATAGAAATAGGGGATTTAATTGTAACCTCAGGCCTGGGAGAACGTTTTCCCCCTAATTATCCTGTGGGGCGCATTATTGAGATTGAGCGTCCGGCAGGCGAAACATTTGCAACAGTAATTGCAGAACCTGTTGCTCATCTTGATCGTAGTCGTGAAGTATTGCTGGTCTGGCATAATCCTCCCAAGGTGGAAAAGCAAGCAGAGGAAAAGAACCCAGAGCAGGTCGGAAAGGGAAAATCAGAAAAGCACAGTCAGCAGGAGGTGATGCGTGCAGGGCAGTAAATGCTACCGAGTTGTACTACTGACATTGATTGTGGCATTAATGCTGGTGATGCTACCTCTACCTGAATGGGTGCAGGTGTTTAGGCCTGATTGGGTGTCTCTGGTGCTTATTTATTGGGTTATGGCTGTACCTGAGCGTTTTGGTGTTGTTTTTGCCTGGATATTGGGTTTATTGCTGGATGTAACTCAGGGGGCAATATTGGGTCAGCATGCCATAGGCCTGGTGCTGGTTATTTATATTGTGCAACTGGAGTATTTGCGTATTCGAGTATTTTCCCTGGTTCAGCAGGCAATGGTTGTATTTATCCTGTTGTTAATTAAGCAGTTATTGGTGTTATGGGTGAATGGTGTGGTAGGTCATTCACCAGAAAATACTATTAGTTATTTTCTTCCAAGCCTGACGGGTGCCATAATCTGGCCATGGTTGTTTATCATTTTGCGTGATATTCGTCGTCGTTTTACTATAGCGAAGATTTTTTAGCCTGTGCTTATATAGCTTGCTGTTTCAGATTCAAAATTGATTTATCTGTTTAATTGTTATAATTATGTGCAGAGATGCCAGATTTAAAGAGCTGAATGATTGTTTTGCCATTCGTCAGATAATCAGTAATATCTTGGCCAAATACCTGTTTATATTGACTAGTAAATTGATTTATTGATATAAACTAGACTCTATTATAGATTTTTCTTGATTTATATATGAATATACATCAATAAATGACTGGAAATGCTTGAAAAAGCAGTAAATAAATACTAAAAAGGAATTAACAGAATTTGAAGTAATCGGTAATATTGTGATCCGATTAACATTAGGGATAACATCTAACTATTAGAATCTTATAAAGGTTCGGGGTAAATTCGTTAATGGTTATGCAAAACAATAGCTCTCAAAGTCAATATACAGACCAACTGACTCATCGCGATGTTACCAGTACAGCTCGCTTGTTCAATTTTAGCCGTCCTGTTTATATGACAGACACTGTTTGGCACGATTGCGTTGAAATGATGGGCTATCAGGGTAAAAAAGTTGATGAATTAGCTGTATTGCAGCGATTAAGGCATGTTCTTTTTATGGCATCAAGTTCATTACATGGGCGTATTAGAGACATGGAGTGTGAGTTCCGTATTCACCGTGTACCAAACAGTGAAGCGGCACGTCACCCTGAGGCAACAACATTGAAACTTGTTGCCCACCATGATCAATATAATCAGCCAGTTATTACTATTAAGCACACGTCTGAGTAAGTGTCGGCAGGAAGTAGGTTGCTATGTTCCCGGAAGACGAATATCAGTTAGACATCGATCATAATCCCGGCTTAAGGGATGTGACCAGTACAGCAAGGCTGTTTAATTTTCGTAGACCGGTTTATATGACGGCGGATGTTTGGGAAGATTGTGTTGAGCTTTCTGTGCAGCAAGGTAGATCTTTTGATGAACTCGCAGTGTTGCAACGTCTTCGGCATGTACTGTTTATGGCTGCCAGCGCATTGCATGGTCGCTATGACGATTTAGAATACAGCTTTCGTGTTTATCGCATACCTAATATTGATGTAGATGAGCGCCGCCAGCCTGAAGCTGTAGATTTACTTTTAAAAGCTCATAAAGATAAGCATAAAAGACCTGTTATTACGATAGGTTTTCCTGATAAGTAACTAAAATAAAAATTTGCTATACTTCCTTTAAGGGAAAGTTATTTATGGTATGTATGTATTTGAAATTAATGCATATAAAAATGAACAAGTGGTTGAAGAGAAAATGAGAAATATTCTATCAATGGGCTGGTTTAAGTCCAGAAAGCAGCATAAACAGTCGCTTGAAGCAGATTCTTTGCTTCACTTTAAAAATCTAAGTGTACTTATAGTCGATGATTCAAAAACCCAGCTTTATGCTATGGAAAAAATGTTGCAGGCAGCGGGTGTTAATACGTTAACCGCAGAAAATGGAAAGCAGGGAATATTGATGGCTCGTCATAAAAAACCAGACGTGATATTGATGGATATAGTTATGCCAGAAATTAATGGCTTTCAGGCAACACGCTATTTAACGCGTCAGCCTGATACAAAGCATATACCGATTATCATTATCAGTGGCTCTGATCAGAAA
>CAZFUY010000123.1:0-4042 GCA_964522445.1 uncultured Thiotrichaceae bacterium
TTTTTCGTGATATGGGTGAAGAATATAAAGCACAAATTATTGAAGATATTCCAGCCGGTGAAGATTTGTCTTTATATCAACAGGGTGACTTTATCGATTTATGTCGTGGCCCACATGTGCCAAGTACCGGCAAAATCAAAGCCTTTAAATTAACAAAACTGGCGGGTGCTTACTGGCGCGGTGATTCCAGAAATAAAATGTTGCAGCGTATTTATGGCACTGCATGGCCGGATAAAAAACAACTCAAAAAATATCTGCACCGTATCGAAGAAGCTGAAAAGCGTGATCACCGTAAAATTGGTAAGCAACTGGGTTTATTTCATACTCAGGAAGAAGCGCCCGGAATGGTGTTCTGGCATGAGCATGGCTGGGATATTTATTTAACAGTTGAGAAATATATTCGCAGTCGTTTGCGTGATTATGATTATCAGGAAATTCATACACCGCAGATTGTTGATCGTAGTCTGTGGGAAAAATCGGGTCACTGGGATAAATTTAGTGACATGATGTTCACCACCCATTCTGAACACAGAGATTTTGCGGTTAAGCCTATGAACTGCCCCTGCCATATTCAGGTGTTTAACCAGGGTTTAAAGTCTTATCGAGATTTGCCACTACGTCTGGCTGAATTTGGCTCATGTCATCGAAATGAACCCTCAGGTACATTGCATGGTTTGATGCGCGTGCGTAATTTTGTGCAGGATGATGCGCATATTTTCTGTACAGAAGATCAGATTCAGCAGGAAGTTTCAAAATTTATTGATCTGACATTTGATGTGTACAAAGATTTTGGCTTTGAAAATATTGAAATTGCTTTATCAACTCGCCCTGAAGAACGTGTGGGTTCAGATGAGGTATGGGATCAGGCTGAAAAAGCGCTGGAAGAATCACTCAAAGCAAAAGGCATCGATTATATATTACAGCCTGGCGAGGGTGCTTTTTATGGCCCCAAAATTGAATTTACGCTAAAAGATTGTCTGGAACGTGGCTGGCAATGCGGCACGATGCAGGTGGATTTTTCTATGCCGGGTCGCCTGGATGCACAGTATGTGGCAGAAGATGGCAGCCGTCAGGTGCCGGTCATGTTACATCGTGCAATTTTGGGTTCGTTGGAGCGTTTTATCGGTGTTTTGATTGAACATTATGAAGGCAAATTTCCGCTCTGGTTATCGCCTGTACATGCCGTAATAATGACGATTACCGATAAACAGGCTGAATTTGCTCAAAAAGTGGAAAAAATTCTCCATAAACAGGGATTTAAGGTCTTTTCAGACTTGAGAAATGAGAAGGTAGGCTTTAAAATTCGCGAGCATACATTACAGCGCGTTCCCTATATGTTGGTCATTGGTGACCGGGAACTAGAAAATCACAGTGTGACCGTGCGTTCACGCGATGGAAAAGACTTAGGTGCGATGTCGATTGAAGACTTCGCTAACCGACTTTCCAAAGCGATTGATAGTCACGGTCTCGCTATTTTGGAGGAATAAAATATCGCTGCTGACAAAAAAACTCGATTGAATGAAAACATCACTTATCCTGAAATCCGGGTGATTGATGCAGATGGTGAACAGGCCGGAATTTTAAAAACAGAGGAAGCTCTGGAGCTGGCCAAAAAGGCAGGACTAGATCTTGTAGAAGTCTCACCCAATGCGAGCCCTCCAGTTTGTCGAATAATGGATTTTGGTAAGTTTAGGTTTGAAGCGAAGAAGCAGCTAAATGCCAATAAGAAGAAACAGAAGCAGGTTCAGGTAAAGGAAATTAAATTCCGTCCCCGTACTGAAGAAGGGGATTACCAGACGAAAGTAAGAAAACTGCGCGAGTTCCTTGAAAATGGCGATAAGGCTAAGGTGACATTAAGATACCGTGGTCGTGAATTTGCTCATCAGGAGCTGGGTCTGGCACTACTAAAAAGAGTAGGCGCAGATTTAGAAGAATTCGGCGCGATTGAGCAGATGCCAAAAATGGAAGGTCGTCAGATGGTGATGATGATCTCACCCAAGAAAAAGAAATAAGATTTAACTGTAGGAGCGGCTTTAGCCGCGATATTTATCTGGCTTTATAGCCAATCGCGGCTAAAGCCGCTGCTACAAAAAAGAATTTGAGTTAAATCTCAAACGTGATTTACCAGGGCTCACGTAAAACAACCCGGAAATAATCACCCTGCATCCGCCCCTGTGGTTGGAACTGGGTCCATAGCCCTGGAAAACCAGTAGGCAGCACGCACATAGCACAAGCTTTTAATTTGCCTGGCTATATGAAAAAAATCTCATTACCAATAAGGTAACGACGCTTTTTTTTCATTACGCCATTCAAATCAATATCTTGCACTCTGCACGCACTGCCCACTGATTTTCCAGAGCGCAAGAATTATTTTGGAGCAAAATAATGCCTAAGATGAAAACTAATCGGGGCGCTGCTAAGCGTTTCCGTAAAAACGGTACTGGTAAATTTAAACGTGGCCAGTCATTCCGTCGTCATATACTGACTAAAAAATCGACCAAGCGTAAACGTCATTTACGTGAGCCTTCTCAAGTTGCAGCCTGCGATACTCGCATGGTTAAACGCATGTTACCTTACGTATAGGAGTCTGAATCATGGCAAGAGTTAAACGTGGTGTACAGGCGAGAGCTAAACATAAAAAGGTAATGGCGAAAGCCAAAGGTTATTACGGTGCGCGTAGTCGTGTTTATCGTGTAGCTAACCAGGCTGTTATCAAAGCAGGTCAATATGCATATCGTGACCGTCGTGTTAAAAAACGTGAATTCCGTAAATTATGGATTGCACGTATTAATGCAGCGGCTCGTGAATTTGATATGTCTTATAGCCGTTTCATTAACGGCCTGACTAAAGCTGAAATTGAAGTGGATCGTAAGGTTCTGGCTGATATCGCTGTTCATGATATCGCCGCTTTTGGTCAACTGGTTGAAGCTGCTAAAGCTGGCCTTGCTAAAGCTGCTTAAGTTTTTAGTTTTTAAACTAAAAATACAAAGTAATGTAAAAGGGGAAAGGCTAGTTCTTTCCCCTTTTTTTTGAAATAAAATTGCCACAGGGGCACAGAGTTCACAGAGGTTTTAAAATTTCAGGCTTGTTGTAGATTGAGAGAAGCTTGCCGAGCAATGCTCTTAATGCTTTGTCATCCCGAGCATAGCCGAGGGATCTTAAGTTTTACGACTCCAGATCCCTCGGCTGCGCTCGGGATGACAAAATAAAACAACTTTGTGTACTCTGTGACTCTGTGGCAAAAATAAACTAAAAAATGGTAGCAATCAGTGTCTGATCTACAACAACTATTAAACCAGTCTCAAAAAGCCGTTGCCGATGCAGCTGACCTGCAAGATTTAGATCAGGTGCGTGTGCAATACATGGGTAAAAAAGGTGAGTTTACAGCGCTATTAAAAACTCTTGGCCAATTACCAGCAGAAGAACGCAAAGCGGCAGGGCAGGCAATTAACGATGCCAAACGTGCATTTCAAACATCTTTGGAAGAACGCAAAACTTCACTGGAAGCAGAAAAATTAAATGCGCGTTTAGCTGAAGAAACTATTGATGTAACTTTACCGGGGCGTGGTCAAAGAGCGGGTGGTTTACACCCGGTTACTCGCACTATGCAGCGCATTGAAAAGTTGTTTGAAGGTTTGGGTTTTGATGTAGCGCAAGGGCCTGAAATTGAAGATGATTACCATAATTTTGAAGCTCTCAATATTCCTTCGCATCATCCAGCGCGAGCTATGCACGATACCTTTTATTTTGATGCCAATACATTGTTACGAACACACACCTCACCTGTGCAAGTGCGTGAAATGGAAACCACAGAGCCGCCTTTACGTTTAATTGCGCCGGGTCGAGTTTATCGTTGTGATTCAGATTTAACGCATACGCCGATGTTTCATCAGGTTGAAGGTTTAATGGTTGATCGTGATGTGAGCTTCGCAGATTTAATGGGTACGCTGGATAAGTTTTTACGTTTGTTTTTTGAAAACGATAATTTACAAACACGTTTTCGCCCCTCCTATTTTCCTTTTACTGAGCCTTCATCTGAAGT
>CAZFUY010000123.1:4142-7360 GCA_964522445.1 uncultured Thiotrichaceae bacterium
AAAGGTTTAACTGATGAAAATATCAGAACAATGGTTACGTGAATGGGTTAATCCTGAAGTTGATACTCAGCGATTAGCAGATGAAATCACTATGGCGGGTCTTGAAGTTGATTCTATCGAACCTGCTGCCGGTCAATTTAATAATGTGTTTGTAGCACAGGTTAAAGAGGTCGAAAAACATCCCGATGCGGATAAATTAAATATTTGTAAAATAGATGCAGGCGGCGATTTGTTACAAATTGTTTGTGGTGCATCAAATGTGCGTGTGGGTTTAAAAATACCCTGCGCAACCATCGGTGCGGTTTTGCCCGGTGATTTTAAAATTAAAAAATCCAGACTACGGGGCGTGGAATCTTTTGGCATGTTGTGTTCAGAAAAAGAACTGGGCATGGCTGATCAGGCAGAAGGTTTAATGGAATTGCCTGATGATGCACCCGTGGGTACAGATATTCGTGAATATCTGCAACTTGATGATCAGGTTATTGAGGTTGATCTAACACCGAATAGAAGTGACTGTTTAAGTGTGGCAGGTGTTGCTCGTGAAGTGGGTACTTTATATCAATGTGAAGTTGCCACAGTTGATTTCAATGATGTTGCTGTCAGCATTGATGATGTTTTTCCTATTTCAGTATCAGCAGAAGAGGCCTGTCCAAGATATTTAGGCCGCGTTATTCGTGATGTAAATGTAAACACCGAAACACCTTTATGGATGATTGAGAAATTACGTCGTTCAGGTATTCGTACCCTGGGGCCTGCTGTTGATGTAACCAACTATGTCATGCTGGAGCTAGGTCAGCCGATGCATGCGTTTGATCTGGATACTTTAAAAGGCAGTATTCAGGTTCGCATGGCAAAAGCAGGTGAAAAGATTACCTTGCTGGATGGCAAAGATATTGATGCAACAGAAAATACCTTATTGATCGCAGATGAAAGCAGACCTTTGGCATTAGCCGGTATTATGGGTGGTGAAGGTTCAGGCGTGAGTGATAATACAAAACATCTATTTTTAGAGTGTGCTTTTTTCAGCCCACTGGCTATAGCAGGTCGTGCGCGTGGATTTGGTCTGCATACAGACTCATCACATCGTTTTGAACGAGGCGTTGATCCTGAATTGCAATTTAAAGCTATGGAAAGAGCAACGCAGTTATTAATTGATATTTGTGGCGGACAGGCAGGCCCTGTTAAAGAACAGGTATCTGTAGGTAATATTCCAGCACCAAAACCCATTATGCTACGTTCTGGCCGTATTGCTCGTATGTTGGGTATTGAATTTGAAGCTAAAGAAGTTGAAGAAATTTTAACGCGTCTGGGCATGACTGTTGAGACGGAGCAGGATGGCTGGCTAGTTACTGCACCGGCATTCCGATTTGATATTGCCATTGAAGCCGATTTAATTGAAGAGCTGATACGTATTCATGGCTACAATAATATTCCACGCACCATGCCTCGCTATCAGCCGATAATGAAGCCGTTGAATGAATCAAAGCTGGACTTGCGGCATGTAAAAAATACGCTGGTGGCTCGTGATTACTTTGAGGCCATTAGTTACAGTTTTGTTGATCCAAAGTGGCAGGCCGCAATAGATGCAGATATTAAACCTGTTGCACTGGCTAACCCTTTATCAGCTGATTTATCTGTTATGAGAACCAGTTTATGGCCGGGATTACTTAAAGCCGTACAGCACAACCTGAACCGTCAACAACCTCGTGTTCGTTTGTTTGAAACAGGTCTGACATTTGTTCAGAAAGACGGTGAATTGATTCAGAAACCTATGATTGCTGGCGCAATTTGTGGTGATTTACAGACGGAACAGTGGGCTGAAACCAGCCGAAAAGTAGATTTTTTTGATGCTAAAGCCGATGTTGAGGCTATTTTAGAACTGGGAGGGTTAGAATCTATTGAATTTGTAAAAGCTGAACATCCAGCACTCCATCCAGGTCAAACAGCGAAAATTCTTAAGAAAAATCAACAGATTGGCTGGATTGGCGCATTACATCCTCAAACTCAGAAAACACTGGATATTGACCCTGCTGTTTATGTGTTTGAATTAGTGCAGGAATCTGTCCTGGAGGCTGATGTGCCGGTGTTTGAGCCGTTATCCAGATTTCCTGAAGTGCGTCGTGATATTGCCCTGCTGGTGACTGAAGAAACGCCTGTTCAGGCTCTGTTCAAGTCAATAAAAAGTGCTTCATCTGAGGTTTTACAGGAAATTTTGTTGTTTGACGTCTATACTGGTAAGGGTGTAGATTTTGGTCTAAAAAGTGTCGCTTTAGGCTTGATTTTACAAGGATTTTCCCGCACTCTTACGGACGAAGATATAGACTCAGAAATACAAAAAATAGTCGACGAACTGAGTAAAGAGTTCGGTGCAACACTACGGGAGTAGAAATGGCATTAACCAAAGCTGATATGGCTGAACGTCTGTTTGATGAATTAGGTCTGAACAAACGAGAAGCTAAAGAATTGGTTGAATTGTTTTTCGAAGAAGTACGAGAAGCTTTAGAAGACGCTTACAATGTTAAGCTGTCTGGCTTTGGTAATTTCACTTTGAGAGATAAAACGCAGCGTCCGGGAAGAAATCCCAAAACGGGAGAAGAAATTCCTATTTGTGCACGCCGTGTAGTGACATTTCGTCCAGGACAAAAACTAAAACAACGAGTCGAAGCATATGCTGGAAGCCAGTAATAATAACGAATTACCCGCAATACCCAGTAAGCGTTATTTCACTATCGGTGAAGTAAGCGAGCTATGTGGCGTAAAACCGCATGTACTTCGTTACTGGGAGCAGGAATTTGGTCAGCTCAAGCCAGTAAAGCGACGCGGCAATCGGCGTTATTATCAGCGTCATGACGTTATCCTTATTCGTCAAATTCGCAGCCTGTTATATGATCAGGGGTTCACCATAGGTGGTGCTCGTCAGAAGCTAACAGGTGAAGATGCAAAAGAAGACACCAATCAAAGCCAGCAGGTTATACGCCAGTTACGCAGTGAGCTGGAAGACCTTCTGCAAATCCTTAAAAAGTGAATTTAAAAGAGCGTTAGCTTTTTTAAGTTCATCCCGAGCGCAGTCGAGGGATCTTAATCTTTCTTAACCCCCTTTTATCAATACTCTACACAGTGTATTATTCACCGCCTAATCGGGGCATGGCGCAGCTTGGTAGCGCACTTGACTGGGGGTCAAGTGGTCGCAGGTTCAAATCCTGCTGTCCCGACCAATT
>CAZFUY010000124.1:0-7286 GCA_964522445.1 uncultured Thiotrichaceae bacterium
ATAAAAAAATCGTAAAACAGCGCGTGGATCAAAAATATCTTCTCGACTAATCTGGAAATTTGTTTTTAAAATATCACCAAGGTCAACCATCATGGTTTGCCCAATCATAATAAAGGAGAGTGCAGCCACCGCCATAATAAGCATGGTATTAAGTTCTTTTGATCGGGGAACCTGGCCTTTCTTTCTGGCATCGTCTAACCGTTTGGCCGTGGGTTCTTCGGTTTTTTCCTGTGCGGAGCTGTCATCTGCCATAGGCTATCTCGCACTCAGGATTTGCTGCATAGCATCAAAATTATCCATCATCATATGAGTAAAGCGCGTCAGCATCGACGGTGTTGTCATGGTTAGAAAAATAAAGCCCAGCAAAATCATTAAAGGAAAACCCACAGCAAAAATATTTAACTGAGGTGCGGCACGGGTGATAACTCCCATAGAAATATTCACCACCAGTAAAGCAGCAACAGCGGGAATAGCCACCAGCACACCTCCAATAAACATCTGACTGCCCCAGCTAACAATCAACCATAAACCCTGGCTCGATAACCCCGTGCTTGAAACAGGCAGTATTCGAAAACTTTGTACCACCATATCAATCAGCATCAAGTGCCCATTGAGCACAACAAACAGCAAAGTAGCCATAATAATTAAAAACTGTGATATCACAGGCACCTGTACGCCATTCGCCGGGTCAACCATACGAGCAAAACCTAAACCCATGCCATTGGCAATGGTTTCACCGGCAATAACCAGCGATTGAAAAACCATCTGAATCATAAACCCCATGGATAAACCAATAACAACCTGCTGAACCAGAATAGATATGCTGGCCAGTGAAATGGCATCAACCTGTGGAACAGCGGGCAACATGGGAACAGCAACCAGACTAAATGCGAATGCCATTAATATGCGAATACGCACCGGCATCAAACGCGCACCAAAAACAGGAGCGGCCATCATCATCGAGCTAATGCGAACAAACGGCCAGAAGAAAGCCCCAATCCAGCCGCCAATCTGTTCTGTAGTGAGTAGCAACATAACAGGCAGATTAACCTAACATCGACGGAATATTAGTAATCAGGTTACGAGTAAAACTTACAATATTACTCAGCATCCAGGGGCCAAAAACAAATAAAGCCAGAACCAGTACACCCAGCTTGGGAATAAAACTTAAAGTCATTTCATTGATCTGTGTTGCCGCCTGAAACATACCCACCAGAAGACCTATAGCCAGAGCCGATAATAATAAGGGCGCTGCCAGTAAAATAGTCATCCACAGGGTTTGAGTGGCGAGCTGCATAACGGTATCTTGCGTCATATTGAACCTCGACGTTTTTTTGACGAAAAATGGGTGCTATGCAATGTGTTGCAGGATGAATGCCAGTTTAATGGATAGCTGCTGCCATCCTGTTGCTGAACTTTAAGATCAAGAAATTTTAAACCTGATTTGCCTGGGGATAGACCTCGCTTTTTGAGCTCTGTCCCCGTTGTGATACCACTCAAGTTGTACGCAGCCAGCATAAATCTAGCAGTAATGAAATCAGGTATACTGTACGAAGTCACTTCGAGGGGGACAGAGCTTAAAAAACAAGGTCTGTCCCCAGGCACGATCAATCAAACGATTGTTCCGCTTATGACTAGTTTAAGCTATTAATCAAATTATATCGAAAGACAACATAACAACTTTCTTACAATGACTGTGATTTAAACAACAGCATTATTCCACTCATTATTAACATCACGCTAATCAGCTGATTAAATAACTTTTGATTAATTTTAATGTGCAAATGATGTCCCACATACATACCTGAAAACAGGACAGGCAATAATGTCGCCACCATCCATAACACCTGTGTATTATACAAACCAGAAATAGCGTAACCGGCAATACGCACGCCACCATCGACCAGAAATATCATCGCAATAGTGGCTCTAAACTGGCCTTTATCCAGCTGACGCATTTTCAAATAGACAACATAAAACGGCCCACCCGTACCAAACAAAGCACCAACCATGCCGCCAAAACTACCAGCGACTATTGCCCATTTTCGACCACCTACTGGGTCAGACAAAGGCAACAGTGAGTAGATCGAATACAACAGCACAAATAATCCCAGAGCCATAACCAGACTCTTTTCATCCACATTCACCAGTAACCAGACAGCAATAGTAATCCCCATTAATGAAAATGGAATTAAGGGCAACATATCTCGCCATACCACCTGTTTTCTTAAATGAACACTTTGCATGATAGTACCGCTATAACTCAGTAAACCTAACACCGGCACAATAAATGTGATGGGAAACATAAATGCCAGTAATGGAATAGCAATTAAGCCAGAACCAAAACCAGATAAACCTTTAACGGTATAGGCAAAAAAAATAATGACTATGGAAAAAATGACCTGTAAGGCCGTTAACTGAAGTAACTCAAGAAGCATATTTTTTTTAAAAATCCAGACTGAGAAAGAAGCATTAATTATTAGAGACCTTTGCACGATGCCAATCCCGTCATCCCGGTATGCTTTTGAGCCAGGATCTAGTGACCTCAAGCCAGTAAAGATGCGAGATTCCTGCTAGAAACATGCAGGATAAAAGCGCCGGGAGCGCTTTTAAACAGGCTATGCCTGGCCGTAAGGCGGAGGACAGAAGTGCGAAGTAATGACAATGAAACGGGTAACTATTAAAATAATTTTCTCTCGCGCAAAGGTCTTATATAACTATTTTCTTAAAATATTTATCTGCTGTTTTAATGGGTCTGTTAAATGTTTTATCTTTTTACGCATTACGCTACCAATGGCATCAGTTTGACCAAATACGGGAAAAGTTAATACTTCACAATAACCGGATAAAACCATCATTGCCTGTATATGTTTTTTATATTCTGGAATCAATGTTAATAATTCTGATAGTTCATTAGAGCATGAGTCACATTGTTTTTCTGAATCTTTAATAATGACTTCAATATCACGTTTATTTTCAAAGCCAGGACATATATCTGAAAAATAATTTTCTATTGCTGAAAATAAAGCAACAACCACATCCTGATTATTAGGTCGTTTTAATGCAGCTTCTATAGTGTTTAAATAATTCTGCCCTGCTGCACTCATTACCCGCAATAATTGTTTTGCAAATTTATTATCTGCATCAACAAGACCGGCAAGCTTTTGGGTTAATTCTTTAAAAGCAGTGTGCGGCTCTGCTTCACCCGGCAAATCATCCGCTACTGCCTGTAAAAAACCAACATAATATGAACCTTTTGTTTTTGCTTTATTCCATAGTTTCTGTCGTAATTCTTCAGAGATTAATCCCGGTTGCAATGCAGCTTTGACGCTATCCATAATAGCCAGTTGATCTTCTTCAAATGGCAGATGTTCTATTAAAAACTCAGCAAATACTGTTCCCATGTCACCGGCAATTACATCTTCTTTTTCTAACATGCGCCGCGCATTATCGGATGTCGGCATACACCACCAGGCGCGGCGTGCTAATTCATTTGTTATACCCGTGGCATGTACTACGGCAACAACAGCTTCTTCTTCACCTAATAATAATAATTGATCAAGACTTTCATCACGCGCCTGCCCCATGCGTGTCCAGCGTTTTAAAAAAACAGGATAACCACCGGGTGAACCTAAAGAATGTGAAGACAATAAAGATTTTACATTTCGTATGTATTGTTCGTCACGGCAATTGGCATTTAATGGAACTTTAGCTTCACCGCGCTCGGTTAGTGCATAAACAATCATGCGCGATTCATCAATGCGCACCGCCTGTAAACCCTGTGTAAGTAATACATTTAGTCGAAGGCTATCTTCAGGAGAAAGATCCATATTTTTATTTCTTAAATTTATGTTGTATTTTAAAACCACCCTCACCCCAACCCTCTCCCTGAGGGAGAGGGAGTAAATCCTATAAATATCTAGTTATTTGTCCCCTCTCCCTCAGGGAGAGGGCCAGGGTGAGGGTGGTTTCATAATTAATTCAATTGCACTCGCTGCCCCCAGGGAACAGGTGTTTTGCCTTTGACCAGCCAGACTACAGGAAAATTGGGTTCCTGTTTAGAAAATTCCCCCTGTGCATCGGTAAAATAAACAACTAAATCCGGTGCTTTATCCTGATCTTCTACCCATTCGATGACAGGTTTAAAACTGGTGCCACCACCGCCTTTAAATTTTCTTGGCATGGTAAATTCTTCCCAGGGTTCAAATAACCAGGGGCCACCTTCTGCCAGTTTTGAATCACAGGCATGTAAAGTCACACGCGCACGTAGCTGACTTTTTATGGCATCTACTTCGGATATGAATTCATTAATTTCTTTATCAGATATCGAACCACTGATATCCAGTGCAATTAATATATCTAACTGTGCGCTTCGCAAACTGGGGTAAATCATCGGATCGCCACGACGGCTGGAAGGTCGGGAATAAGAATAATCATCCCGTGCAATCATGGTCATGTAGCGTGCTAATAACATACGCCAGGGTAATTTGGGCTGTAGTAGATGATCAACCATTCGTGCCATCGAGCCACCCAGCTTACCGGCCTGAATAGCCTGTTGTGCAGCACTGGCCAAACGTTGTTGCCACTGTAAATTTAAGCTTTCTATTTCCTGTGGTGTTAAGGGATCAGGCTCACCTTCTCCTTCTTCTTGCGGAGGCTTCTGACCTTTGCCTTCACCATCACTGGATTCAGAGTTATCCTGCCGAGCGCCACCATCTTCTTCACCCTGACCTTTATCTCCTTTCTGTTTCTGGTTTTTACCTTCATTCTGATCACGTTGATCACCGCTACCGCCTTCACCTTCATCATTATCTGAATCTTCATTCAGCTGCTGTTCGAGTTCACGCTCCTGATCATTGTCATTATCTTCAAGACAGGGGTAAATTTCTTCTGCGGTCATATCGTCATATTCACGAAGATAAAGTGCATCAACAGGTGGCTTTAAACCATCTTTAATAAGCATGGGATTAATAGCAAAATCGCAGGCCATATCCCAGCGGTGTTTAACTCGGTTCTGACGACGAGCAAAATGAGACAGGGCACAGTGCAGTGCTTCATGAGCTAAAGCAAACTGAGTTTGATCATCACTAAGTGCATCGATGTAATCTTCGTTGTAATAAAGTTTTTTACCGTTGCTGAAGGTTGTTTCACACCAGTCATCTTTTGCACGAACCATAGGCAGGCGCAGCACTAACGCTCCCAGGAAGGGTTTATCCAGGATAAGTTTTGTACGAGCTGTGGCTAGTTTTTTATCTAGATCTAATGGCATATTTATTTGTAAATCAGCTTTGAAACCACCCTCACCCCAACCCTCTCCCTGAGGGAGAGGGAGTAAAACCCTTGTCCCCTCTCTCTCAGGGAAAGGGCCGGGGTGAGTGTGGTTTTGTTCACATTATTACTTTCAATAAATCATCAATTCAGCAATATCATTGGCCCAATCAGCAAACTCAGGCACGCTGAAAATTTCCTCACCTATGGCACGATGCATATCAGACACCATCATCACGCCCATTTCTTTCTGACGGAATTTTTTCGCATAGGCGAGTATCTTGCCCATTACCTGATGAGCATTATCCTGACCTTTAACCTGTATAGCACGCCCCACCAATGCTGCAGCTACGGCATATTGCAGGTCTATTTCTTTGGGGGCAGATACATTTTCTCCAGCAATAATATCATCCAGATTCGGCATTTTATCCAGACTATCGATAAATGCATTTAGTTCAACACCTGCCGCAGGCCCCACACAGGCCTGTAATGCGCCTAAAAACAGTTCGGGATGATCTTCAAATTTATGTAATGCATTATGGGCAAATTCCCATGAACGTGGCGATGGAAAAGCCACTGGATTGTGTGCTGGGTCAAAATCAAATAACAGGTCTGGGCGAAAACGTAGAAATGCAATAATGCGTTCATTTATATCATGCTCCCACGCCCAGACCACCCAGTCATCCAGATTAACATCAACTTCATAATGGGAAAATCGATTCGCCAGAGGTGCTGGCATACTGTATGTCACACCTCGGTCACCCTGTCGATTACCTGCGGCAAAAATCGCCCAGCCTTCAGGTACTTCATAATTTCCCAGTTTACGATCCAGAATTAACTGATAGGCCGCGGCTGAAACACTGGGCGGAGCAGAAGTAATTTCATCCAGAAACAGAATACCCGAAGCCCCGTGGCGTTTGGCATCTGGCAACATAGCAGGCACAGCCCATTCCACTGAATTATCAGTACGAAATGGAATGCCACGTAAGTCACTGGGTTCCATCTGGGAAAGGCGAATATCAATAACAGGCACATTATTTTTCTTTGCAACCTGCTCTACCATTTGTGATTTACCCACACCTGGCGGGCCCCAGAGCATCACAGGGGTGTGATGGCCACTTTCTGTACTTTGGAATTCTCGTTCTAAAACAACAAGTAATTTGGTAGGACGCATGTAAGACCTTGATAACTATATTATTTTTGAAGGCGCGGCTTTAACCGTGATAAATTAAAAAATTGAGTCCACAAATACTTTTAAAAACCAGCAAGCTTATAAAGTCGCTTTGCTTCCTCAGGGTCTTTCTCAACACCACGACCTTCTTCATACATCATAGCCAGGGTCGTTATAGAGCCAACCATGCCTTCATTTGCTGCTTTTTTAAACCAGACCATTGCTTTATCCATATCCTGATCAGTACATTCACCTTCAAGATACATAAAACCCAGGCCATGCATCGCAATGGGGTAGCCCTGCTCAGCGGATGCACTCATCCACCTGAAAGCTTCCTTATCATTGGTCACAACACCCAAACCATTTTGATATAAAATACCCACTTTATGCTGTGCATCGGCATTGCCGGCTTCAGCATGCTTCAGCAATAAACGCATTGCATGGGTGAAATTTCTGGATTCAAAAGCAGCAACACCGCTGGCGTAGTCTGGATCGACCATTTTAACCTGATCTGTCATGACAAAACCTCATTTAGTTAACTCTGGGGGATTGTAATGCTATATGATTAAATGTCACTTGCGAATACCCCAATAGAGAGAATAATTCTCATTTAGCCTTACTTTTCCTGATGAATTTAAGCCTTATATCCCCCTATCGGGATATACAGACACTCAGTAAGTATCGATATACTACTGCTCATTCTGAAATAGGCTATAATGCCTGCTTCGCTAAAATAGATTTAATAATTCGTAGGGTTTCTAATGGAATCCGCGACAAGATAAACATGGTCTTTACCAGGAGTAAGCTATGAACCAAGAATATTACGATACAGTTGTTAAACTGGAAA
>CAZFUY010000125.1:0-7246 GCA_964522445.1 uncultured Thiotrichaceae bacterium
CAGTCACTATGGAGTATATTTTTTATCATATGGGTGAATAATCAAATCCATCCCACCTCTAAAGGCTTTTAAGCCTGTCAAATGAGATCTGTCGGCAGGATTCAAATGTATGCAGCCGTGCGAATTCGTCATATCAATAGTTTTACCAAGTTTAAGCTCTGCTTCATTCTCAGCAGTAGTGTGAAACATACTGCCTTCAAGAGATTCATTGGCATCACGTTTTTTATTGTTATTTAAATCTTTAAAGTAACGAATAGCAATCGGGCCAAACGCATTGAAAACCCAGGTTTTAGGTATGCCTTTGATACCATACAAGCTGTAGTAAGTATCAATTATGTGTTTTCTGCCAATGCTAAAATCTTTGTTAACTGAAGCCCATTTCCCATTTGATAACCTGTACCAGACATCAGTCTTTTTGTTTTCAGGCAGGTTGCGCTCGCCAGGTACATCTTTTATGGGGGTTCCCCATTTAATTTGCGACATAAGCCAGGAAGCGGTTCGGTAAGCTGCGGGATTTTCTAAAACAAAGCGACCAGAAGGAGTAGGCGTGTAATCAGGCCCACCTCGGGTGTCTTTAATAGTATTAGAGTAGCCCCCCCAAGCTTCAGACTGGTAAACGGCTTTGCCATTTTTAATAAAAATCAGCAGGCCACCACCACCACTTGATGATGTGCCAGGTACAATATCAGAGGCTTTGTGAAAGTGTCCTGGGTAGTAATGAAGGGATTCAGTCATGCTCGTTCCTTGTTTGCATGTTAGTCGAGAAGTTACTATAAAATTTATTTGAAATATATCATAAAGAGCCAGTTAAATATCTCTAAAATTACTTGTCTGTGGTTATTTACGTAAATAGTTGTTAAATAAGTTTGGGTATAGGTGAAACTATCAAAACTTGTCATAAAACTCTGTTGTTCATGAAATTATCAATAAAAATCAGTTAGTTAAACTAATAACCCTAAAACCTGTGTTAGTATCAAGTCATTAACAGTGCATTAAGTTCCTAGTAAGCAAAACTCAGGAATGAGCTAAAAATAATAAAACTATAGATAAACCAGGTTGCCAGAGTGTTTAATAATAATACGGGTCAGAGATCAATTAACTCTAATATTAGAAACAATTGTTCTCTTGTACCTGTTTTATAGGCATCCTCGGTAAAGGGGCACATAAATTATTGTGGAAACAGTATTTACGCAAATGGAAAAAGGCTGAAAAAGAGCCGGGTGATCAATACCCCAAAGAACAGACTCGATTGTTTCCCCGGTTAGTGTATCGTGCACTGGCAGAAGACATAATCGGAGAGTCAAAAGCCGCTGAGTTGTTAGGAATGTCAGTGTCAGCGTTACATGCATGCCGGAAAATGGAGTGTCCGAATGAAGCTGCTGGTCAGTGATGCAAATATTTGTATAGATATGAGTATCATGGGTATTATATGATTAGATCTTATCAGGGCAGGTTGTAAATGTATTTAACAGAAGGTTTAAGCTGATATGAAAAAACCCATCTGCTGGATAATTGCAGGCCCCAATGGTGCAGGAAAAACAACCTTTGCGTTGAAGTATTTACCGGGAGTGGCTGAGTGTAATAATTTCGTGAATGCGGATCTTATAGCGGCGGGTTTATCACCACTGGCACCTGAAAAAGAGTTACTGGCCGCCAGCCGTTTATTTCTGAAAGAAATTCGTCACTATATCAAACGACGAGAATCCTTTGGTTTTGAAACTACATTGTCGGGGCGTAGTTACTTAAAGCTGGTTGCCAACCTGCTCGCCGAGGGGTGGCAGGTTGAGCTGGTTTATCTGGCTCTTCCCGATGTGGAAATGTCTATACAACGTGTTGCTGAACGAGTGGCACATGGTGGCCATACTGTTGCAGAAAAAGTGATAAGGAGACGTTTTCCCCGTAGCATATATAATCTAATATACCTCTTTAGTGAAAAGGTGAGTCATACACGTTGTTTCATGAACAGTGCAAATGACCCCGTGATAGTTTTTTTGCAGGAAGGTAAGCAGAGAACAGTAGTAAATCAGGATGCACTGGATTTGTTAATTAAAAAGGCAACATAATGAATACCGATATAGAAAATAAAAAGATGCTCCAGTCGCTAAAAAGCGCAGTGGCAGAAGCATTAGAAAAAAAACGCCTCTTAGGCCAGTATGCGGTGATATGGAAAAATAATCGACCTGCTATTATTTCGAATAATGATGAAGCTGCAGTTAGTGTTTTAGCTGTGCATAAAACAGAAGACTGAGATTGCAGGGAGCATGTTGTTAATGGTAAAGCTAGCTGGTAATGGCTTGATTACTATTGATAAAGCTGAAGTGGCTTATGCTGTGATGGGAAATGAAGGGCGTCGATTGCTTTGGGCTGAAGTAAGAAAACAATAAGTAATTATAAAGTTTAATGGTTAAACCTGTAGACAATATTTTATAATCAGATCGTTCCTGTTTAATAGGGTAGAACAGAAGTTGGTTGACAAAATATCTAAAGAACACCGCAGCTGGAATATGAGTAGGATTAAAATGGTAAATACCAAGCTGGAAATTAAAGTGTCGGAGTGATTTAAAATTAATCACTTCAATGCCTTTAATTGCCAAGTGTGGCTCTAGCTTGGTAGACAGAACTGTGAAAAAGGCCGAATCGGGCTCGAAATTTCTAGGCTGTGAAAACTATCCAAAATGTCAGTTTACAAAAAATACATAGTATGAAACTTAGGATTTAAAAATAAATGAAACGCGCCTATTACTCATCTACTATTCATGAATTCTGCAAACAGCTGCCCGACCAAATACTTGGTCAAATGACACAACAGCATTCATTTGATTTAAATGCTCTTCAGCGTGATGCATGGATTGAGCAAACCATTATATTAAAAGACACTTTGTTTAATCATAAAGGAAAAATATATTTCGAATTTTCAATACCACGAATGGGTAGGCGCATTGATTCAGTGGTTATTATTGGGTCTTTTATTTTTATTATAGAGTTTAAAGTTGGCGCCAAAAAATATGAGAGCGCCGATTTAGACCAAGTAATGGATTACGCATTAGATCTACGTAACTTTCATGAGGGCAGCCATCATGCCACGCTTATACCTATACTGGTAGCAACTAAGGCACCTTCTGTTGATAACAAATTTAATGATCTTCCAGAAGATGACCTTTTTAAACCTATCTGTTGCAATAGTGAAAATTTAGAAGATACTTTAATTAATGCATTGAATCTAAAGCTTAATCAATCGATTAATTGCAATGAATGGGAAGGTAGTGGTTATAAACCCACACCGACTATTATTGAAGCAACATTGGCGCTTTACAATGGCCATTCTGTTGCAGATATATCCCGTAATGATGCTTCATCAGAAAATTTATCTCATACATCGGCTTCTGTCGATGCAATCATTAATCATTCAAAAGCAAACTCTGAAAAGTCGATTATTATTGTTACCGGTGTGCCTGGTGCAGGTAAGACCCTAGTAGGGCTTAATGTTGCTACTACACATATTAATACCGATGATGAACTTTATAGTGTATTTCTTTCTGGTAATGGACCTTTAGTTAAAATACTTCAAGAAGCATTAGCGCGAGATAAAGTTACTAGAAGCGTTAAAGCTGGAAATAAAATGAAGAAAGGAGTAGCACTTAGCGAAGTCAAAGCCTTTATTCAAAATGTACATCACTTTAGAGATGAAGGCCTAGTCGACTTAACCAAACCACCTATTGAACATGTGGCTTTGTTTGATGAGGCTCAGCGAGCATGGTCAAAAGATCAAACCATCACATTTATGCGAACAAAGAAAGATCAGCCTGATTTTAATCAGTCTGAACCTGAGTTCTTAATTTCATGTATGGATAGACATAAAGATTGGGCAACAATTGTTTGTTTGGTAGGTGGTGGCCAAGAAATAAATACCGGTGAGGCAGGAATCAGTGAATGGTTTGATGCAATAGAAAACTCATTTCCCCATTGGAAGGTCTATCTGTCAAATAGATTAACAGATAGTGAATACGGTGCAGGTAAAATTATTGATCAGGCTAAGAAAAACCCAATGGTTAAGTTTATACCTGAATTACATCTTCAAACTTCAATGCGTTCATTTAGAAGTGAAAATGTATCCTTATTTGTTAAGCAATTACTCGATTTAGAAATTGAAGAAGCAAAGAATAATTTAAAGACAATTCAACAAAATTATCCCATTGTACTCACGCGTGATATTGATAAGGCTAAAAACTGGGTACGTACAAAAGCACGTGGTACAGAACGCTATGGTATGGTGGTGTCATCACAAGCTTACCGCTTAAAGCCTTACTCAATTGATGTTCGAGTTAAGACAGATCCAGTACATTGGTTTTTAAATGGTAAAGATGATGTTCGTTCATCTTACTACTTAGAAGATGTCGTTACAGAGTTTGATGTACAGGGTCTTGAGTTAGATTGGGTTTGTATGGCTTGGGATGCAGATTTTCGTTACACAGATAATAGATGGGAAAACTGGTCTTTCCGTGGAAAGAAGTGGCAAAGAATTAATAAATTAGAAAGGCAGATGTATCAAAAGAATGCTTACCGAGTTTTGCTTACTCGAGCAAGGCAAGGCATGGTTATCTTCGTGCCAGAAGGCGATGAAGAAGATCTTACTAGACCAAAAAATTATTATGATGCTACATATCATTACCTCAAAGAATTAGGTATTGTTAATATTTAAAGAGTTATTTGGATAGGGTGTAGAGCACAATTGTTTCTAATATTAGGAGGTATTGGTCACTGGCACCAATTACTTTTGAGTCAGTTTTTAATTTGAAGTTCATTAAAGCTTAAACGTGTGAGATGGGTCATTTTTATTGACCTTTTAATGAGATATCATCTGATTACTTAGAATTTATGTCAAAGGAATGAAAATGGAGTTGTCTGAAGTTAGAGAAAAGATTAAACAAAAATCATCAAGGGAGGTTCGTAACAGTGGTAATCCGAATGATGGTGATATTGATAGGGAGTTGGCTCGTGCGGGTAAAAAGCGTCAGCCAGATGATATACCCACTCAAGATACAAATATTCGTGATGGTAAAGTAAAGCCAGGGAACGTTAAAAACGGATCTTTTAACCCAACGACACTTGAAACCAAAGGGCTTTATAAACTAGGACCCGCAATTAGACCTCATATTGTTCATGATTCAGGTTTTTCAAAATTTCCAAAAAAAGAGCCAGAGCTTTCTGATTACATGGAATTATATAAATGGAAGTCTATGTTGGAGGGTGCAGAAACATTTCGCCCTGATCTAACAGATGGTGTTGCTGCTTATCGTCATTATTTAGAGGGAGAGGGAAAACCGAGAAGTTTTTCTTATGACCGTTATGTCAATAATGATGAAAGTGGAAGGTTAACGTTACGAAATGCTATTCTTGATGCACAGCATGCTGCGATAGAGTTGTGGTTAAATAATAAGAAGCCCGCTAAATTTAAATTAACCGGACCACCTATTCCCTGTGGGGCGATAGATCCTAAGCTTGCGCATGTGGGAAAAAACTTTCCGTACCCAGCAACTGAAAATTGGCAAAAAGCGATTGGTGCTCATATTATCTGGTTAAGTGCAAATGTAGTCGTTAGAAACTTTCCGGGTACAGCGCATCCGCCTGAATTTAAGATGGAATTGGTTTTGCACGCAGAAGATCAATATAACTTTAATCCGGGTGCTGCGGATATTGCAACGGGTGTTCCAGATGATGTGAACGGACAGTTCGTGGTTGTCGGTTTTGCTCAAGGGTATTTTCAGTCTGCTGTGTTACGCAGAAATTTCAGTTGGAAAGGTCTTGATTTGGGTGTTTCCAGCATAGGGATAAGCAGACAGTTAAGACAGGTTCAACCTCAAAACAATAGAAGTGCAACCAATAGAATTTAATTATGTTCTTAAAATACAGTTTACTACTCCTTACACTAATACTTTTTGGATGTGATAATAAAATGCCATCATCAGCAGAACAATTTAATAAAGAAATTCATATTGAAATAGGAATACTCGATAAGCTTATTTCTCTTCCCGCTGAGCCACTTTCAGTGAAATGGGATATAGACGAATCAAAACAATCAGGAAACGGTAGTATTCGCGCGTTATTAGAGTTTAGTGAACAGGATAAGAAAAGTATATTAGATAAAAGTTCAGCGTTTGAAAATAAATCTAACGATAGAATAGATTCTGTATTTTTTGACACCTGGTTACCTGCAAAAGCTAAAGAAGGTATACAGGTTAAAAAAGTTAAGGCTGTTTATGAACTGGATGGGGTTATGGCACTTAAGCCTGATCTATTTACACAAACAAAACTTTCGCCTTATGTTAATGGAAGTATTACACCTTTGGCTGGTGGTTTTATACTGGTGTCACTTTATTCTATGTAGTTTAGTTGACGGTGTAAATAATTCTGTGTAACTGCCATTGTTAAATGTAATCAGTTAATCGTTCTTCAAACTCAATCATAAACCGATTCAGTGCCGTTTTTCAATCGGATGATGTCCGGCATACGTAGCAGTAATACAAAACCAGAGCTAATAGTTCGTAAGGCTTTGCATGAGCTTGGCTATCGTTACAGGTTAGATAGTAAAATCGGAAAAATTAAACCAGATATTGTTTTACGCAGTCATAAGGTTGCAGTATTCGTACATGGTTGTTACTGGCATCAGCATGAAGGTTGTAAACTTGCTTATTCCGATAGAAACTATTCTGAGAAATGGCTAAAGAAGTTTAGTGATAACAGTTTAAGGGATAAGCGAGTAACTGAACAGTTGATAGGGCAGGGGTGGCGAGTGGCTGTTATCTGGGAATGTGTAACACGTGAAAATGCCATCCTTGAGAACGAAATTATTAAATTAGATGCATGGATTAAAGAGAGTAATGATCCTTATTTTGAATTTTAATATAAAAAATAAATAACCTGGGTGCAGGTTAAAACTCTAGTCATCAATAAAATGTGATATACATCAAGTTGTTATTCAGAAAGACCATTGAAGTAATGTGTTAGCATAAAGTTTCAATAATGTGCTATTAAATTGAGCCAAAAAGCAATCAATTATATATTAAGGAAATATGAAAATGGAAGCCACATTGCATTATACGATTAAACATGGAGATGGTTATCTCACTATCGCAAGATTTATTTTTAATAAATCTACCAGGGTCTATATACAGGGGCTTGCTAAGCGATATGCATTTAATGCAAGAAGTTGCTGAAAAGATAAAACACGATCTTCAACAAGGGTATC
>CAZFUY010000126.1:0-7070 GCA_964522445.1 uncultured Thiotrichaceae bacterium
TCCCTCGACTGCGCTCGGGATGACAAAATAAAAGTATTTTAGAATTTAAGAGTTTTTTTGATACTGGTAAAATGATTTTCAATTGTTATTAAAGCAACCTATGGACTTTCAGTCCATAGTTGTTGGGTTTTCTCATAAAAATAATTGAATCTTGAATATAAAATATTATTATTTTTTAAAACAGGCTCGCTTCATAAGTTGATATTTGTCATCTTATGAAGGTAGGTGTTAATTGTCTGTCAATTACCTTCTTATTTAATCCATCATTTGTTAACCCAGTCACGTTTTCCTGTTTTACGGATTTATATACTGTTGTCCATTGAAAATAAAACAAATTTTAATTTTAGATATTTATAATATTTTATCTATTAGAAGTTGTGTGTCCCATAATTTAAATTTTTTAGTTAATGAATGATTATAAAATAATTTAAGGAAAAAACGTAAGTTAAATTAATATGATGCGTGTTAAAAGATATATATTAATAAAACTTTTTGTAAGTGTTGTTGTGCTTGTTGCATCGTCATCATTTGTTAGATCCAGTAGTTCCGTTGATTTTGATTCCCAGTACGAAAATATAATTGATGGTTATATATTGGCGCGTCTGCATCGTTTTAATATTGAGCCGCATTATGCAGGTAAGGTTGAGCTGATGTATCGAATGTCATTGGATTTAACGGGTACTGTTCCTAATCCTGAAGATAAACTAAATCTGTTAAATTCTACGCCCCTTGAAATGGCAGAGTATTTTATGGACAAGGATGAATATATCAGGATGAGTCAGTTAATTTATGCTGATCTTTTGAAATATAGTAATGATAATATGTTTTCAACAGATGAACAGATTACATCACTTAATGAACTGGTGGCAGAACTTCATCGTGGTGATATCGCATATGATGAATTTGCCAGACAGGTTATTATGCACCCTGCTTATTTGTCTCGATTCCCATCCAGTATTGATCGTTCAACCGTTGCATTTGAATTATTTTTAGGTTTTACACCTATATCTCCCTATGATTTTCGCTATGCCAATATGTTTATTGGCTATCAGTTAACAGATAATGCTGACCGTATTTATACCTGGACAGATGAATGTGATGATCAGAGAACCGATGAAATAGAAACATGCACCTGTACCGTCTGGGGTATGACAGGTTCTAATCCCACAGATGCAGGAAATATGATTACAAGTTTATCTGCATTTGCTGAGCGTGGAGCTGAATTAATATGGCATCGCTATATTGGTGAAAACCCTGATCCGGTATTGCCTGAAATAATAGTTGCACTGGGAGAATATTTTTCTGAAATAAATTTTGATTTGCGAGAGCTAACTCTACTTATTGTTACATCGTCAGCTTATACACAGTCTAACAGGTACAGAGATGATGATCTGGTTTTATAAGCGGCTTAATACGATATTTAGAACTATATCTATAGTTGTTTTTACGATTTTATTTTTGACTGCCTGTCCTGAAGATCAGGATACTCCACAGCAACAACCAAAAAATGAAGCTTTGTTTGATGGCATCGATTCAAAAATAATTTACAGTCACGGCCCTTTAAAAAAGATGATGCCTGAACAATATTTATCTGCACTTTCTGAAATTACGGGACATAATTTTGGAAGTTATGATTTTGTTACTCAGAGTAATCAGGGGCAATTTCAGAACTATTGCGAAAGCTTAGGGGGGTGTCCTGATCATGTAACACGCTTTCGCTCTCAGGATATGGGTATGGTACAAACAATCACGCTGGATGAGATTGCTAATAGAGCATGTATTTCAGATAGAGGTGCTACAGGTATGATTCCACCAGATGTAAATATAAATGATCAAAATCCAGCAGATGAAGAAATTGAAGCGGCTATTATCTGGCAGTATCGACGCATCATTGGTTCAAGCCCTGATGCGTTTGAAGCAACGGCCAGTAAAGATTATTTTGACAGGCATTTAGGTTACATCGATGCGTATGATTTATCTATTTCAACCGCAGCAGATGAAACGAATAATCATGATTTTGAAACAGCATTGCGGAATCACTGTTTTGCATTGGTAACCAGTAGTAAATTTATTTATTACTGAGTGTTGGTAAATACAATGGCAATAAAAATAACTAATTCAAAAAATAATCCATCCAGACGGCGATTTATTAAAACAATGGGAGCTTCGGCTGCCGGTTTTGCAGTAGCGCCTTTTATTGGTGGTATACGTCGGGCACATGCGGCACATGGCAGCGCTTATGCCTGCATTCGTTTTTATTTATCCGGTGGTGCGCGTACCAGCGCTATGTGGGATTCAAATCATGTAGATAAATATAATCCCTATGGAACAAAGTACACTACACCACCATCGGGTGTCGCAGATGATTTTTTTGTAAGTAATTTATGGCCAGATAATATTGTTGAAGTTTTGCCGGATATTGCAGTGGTAAGAACTATATATCATGGTGATGGTATTGGCACAGGCCATGGTGCATGTCGACAACGGGTATTAAGTGGGGGTATCGATTTTAATTTACCCGGCTGGTCTACTGTTATTAATCGAGAATTAGATTCACCCATTCCAGCTGTCTTAATTGGAAATAATGGAAATGCTTCTCAGCTCGGCACACTGGGTGCGGCTTATGCTTCGTTAACTGTTCCTAATGCGCGTTCAGTTGTATCTCTTGCAAATGCAGGGATAGCCGGGCCTGAAGCATTTAGAATTAGAAAACTTCGTAATGCTTTATCATTGCGAGCAATAAGACAGGTTGCAGCTACACAAATTCGTGATTTGCCTTTTCATCAAACCAAGGCTGAGTTAATTACCGATCAATTTTCCCCAGGTATTTTTGATATTACAACAACGGGGGACACCTCATCGATGGGTGAACGTACAACCATTATAAATGATCCTGAATTCCCTTTGTTACCGGCAGGTCAGCGAGTGCCCGTTACTAATGCATATCTTCGGGGAATATTTAACGTAAATAATAATGGTGGTGGTAATGGCTATGGTGAAAAAGCAATGTCAGCTCTGCGACTTGTGCAATCGGGTGTTCGCTCTGTAACTATTACCAATGGTGGCTGGGATACTCATGGAAATGAGGCGGCCAGATTTAATAACAGTGTTCCTGCGCTGGGTAATGCATTGCATGGATTGATAACAACGCTAAAAGATATGGAATCAATCAGTGGTACTAAAGCCAATGCATTAGAAGATGTACTAATTGTTGTTGATACTGAATTTGGTAGAGATAACACAGGTGATAATGGTTTTAATAATAATAATGGTTCAGATCATAGCAGCCGTTATGCGCGTTATTTTTCAGCCATGTTTGCAGGTGGTGGTGTTGCAGGTGGGCAGGCGCTGGGTACTACAGATAGTCAATTTGTTCCACAACCAGATGAATATGCTTCTGTCACTTATCAATCGTCACGAATCAATACGACTATTTACGACCTTCTTGGAATCGAAAGCAGTAAATATTTAAGTGAAGATCCCATAGAAGAGTTGTATGCATGATTGATAAGTTGTTTTTAAAAAGTCTAATAATTTTTTCTTCTATGGTTTTAATTGCATGTGAACAGCCGGGTGCTACGGGTGTAGGTTATAACGATGAGGGTTTGAGTGAGCGCTGTTTAAATGTGCAGTCACAATATAAAGATCTGGCCGATATACATAAATATACTATAAAACGTACCTGTGCTTTTGGTGTTAATAGTTGTCATTTTGATGAAGACCCACCACCGATGCACACGGTTGGTTTATTCTGGCAAATGATGATTAATATTCCGTGTAACCAAAATGTTGTGCCGGGAGAAGCGCCGGGGATGGATGCTTTTTGTATGTCCAGTGCCGATGGTGGAAGTGATGGTGTATTAATTAAACCGGGTGATGCAGGTCAAAGTTATTTAATGATTCGTTTACGTCATGATTCACGCACGCAACGTGAACGTATGCCGCTTGAAGTGGGCGCTTTATCAGCAGAAGAACTTTATGCGCTTGAAGCCTGGATTAATAGTCTGGATGCTGCATTAGAAATATCTCAACCGATTGATTACAGTAAAACACCATGTCCATTGTAGTTCGCTTATTTTTTATATTAACTATCTGTTTAGTCTTTTTAATAACAGGTTGTGAGTCCAGTACGGTTGAGTCTAAAGATATAGATCACACCAATGCCAAAGGTTTTAATGGCAGTTGTGCGCAAACTGGTTGTCATTCAAAAATTGAAACCATGAGTGAAAGCCATGACTGTGTTAGTTGTCATGGCGGTGACAATCAGGCGCTTACCAAAAAAGGTGCGCACCCACAATATACGCCAGTCATTAATGAATGGTTTGCCGCAGAGTTCCCCATGCGAAATAAAGGCTGGAATTCCACGGGTGTATTTGATGAATCTTTTGCAACAAATGGTTTAGCAGAAATACGCTTTAAGAATCCGGGTGACCTGCATGTGGCTGATCAAACCTGCGGAGCTGCAGGTTGTCACGGAAACATTGTAAGACGGGTTAAACTTAATATTCATGCGGGTATGCAGGGGGATTTATCTCAGGTACTTTATTTGAATGGCGATCCTCTACAGGCGAATAAGAGATCAACTTTTAGTGGTGCAGGTCATACAGTAAATACAAATCAAATAGCCGCAGAAGAAGCGCTTGCTCAGGCAGAAGCAATAACAACGGGGATTACAGATGTTCATGCGACGGTTAATATTCCAGTTTTTAGTAATGAAACAGGAACAGTAGAAGAACTTAAAACACTGCCTCCCATTGAATGTTTAAAAAGTGATGACCCGCGTCTGTCTATTAATAATCCTGATCCACAAATTTACCCTAATCCAATAACCAGCATGTCATGTCCAGCAGGCCAGCCTGATTGTTGCCCCGCAGATTATGTTTTTGTTGGCGCACCTCAAACGGCTCCAGGTCAAATGACTGAAGGTGAAGTTGTTTCTCGCATGTATGATAATAACGATTGTGCGCGCTGTCATTTATGGAATGATGGCTCGAAACGTACAGGAGATATGCGTGGCTCAGGTTGCAGTGCCTGCCATGTAAAATATGCTAATGATGGTTTATCTCGTTCTGCTGATGAATCGATTAATAAATCACTTATTAGTCGTCCTGCAAAACATACACATAAAGGTTCAACTGATGATGATCAATGTGCCCATTGTCATAACCGGGGAGGACGAATTCCACAGGCCTATTATGGGAGAAGAGAAAAAGCATCGGGTGGTGTGACATCACCATTTAATCCACCCAATGCATCCTATACCGATCTTTCTTTATTGGGTGAAGGGCCTTTTTCTAATTTGCATGGACGTAATTTTCCTTATTATATTGATGATGAGAATACAGAAAATAACTATGATGAAACGCCGCCAGATGTTCATACAAAATATGGTATGCAATGTGTTGATTGCCATATAGAAACTGAAGTGCATGGAGATGGGCATATTTATGCAGATCGTTTTTATGAAGTGGAAATAAAATGTGAAACCTGCCACGGAACAATAACTGATATCGCAAATGGAGAGACGCTTAAGTACACAGATGTCGCTAAAACAATCCATAGAAAACATCCTCGCCTTACAGTGAATAATGGGCAGGTCTCTCTACAGCTAAAATCCAGTGATCAGATTCTTTCTGTTACTCAAACAAAAACAGCATTTGATTTAGGTGGGCAAAATTCCAGTCGTGCCCATATCAATCAGCACATGGATACAATGGAATGTTTTACCTGTCACTCAACCTGGTATCCCAATTGTTTTGCCTGCCATGTTGAACGAGATGATTCTGCACCAGAAAGAAACTGGACTGATGGTAAAGTACGTGTGGGTAAACTCACTAAAGATAATCGCAAATATGTCAGTGTGGATACCTTTGTAATGGGAGTGAATCGAAATGATAACTATGAGCCTGAAGGAAAATATGCGCCCTTTATAGGTTTTGGTACATTCAATAGTTATAAAGATGGAATTAAGCTGGTTTATAAAGATCGTGTTCCAAAAGCAACGGGTGGTGATTCAATTGGTATTCCCTGGAATAAAATCCACCCACACACCAATCAGTTGATAGCACGAAACTGTGATGAATGTCATCGCACACCATCAATGCCAGAAAATAAAACTATTTTACTGGATGTGGATTGTGATGATCAGGCCGATGCTGCTTATCAAACTTTATGTCAGCAATATGATCGTTTACGAGTAACCTATGGGCTGGGTTCAAGACGATATCGTCAGGATGCTTTTATTGCCAATCCTGATCCGACTCTGGATGATATTCAGATAGAATATGTTCTTGACCGTTTTGTGGGTGCGGATCGATACACCATTAATTGCCCAGATCCAAATGACACGACTGATCCTGCATGTCTTAAACCAAATCCAACAAGTCATGATGGTTTTAGAGCACTTTCAGATGCAGAAGTTGACAGAATGTTTGCCATACAGGCAGCACCTGATCCACGAACTGATCCTCAGTTTCCTGATAAGCCAGCTCTAGGTGTACTTAAGTAATGAACGTTCGTATTAAATATACAGCGTTGGCTATGTGTTCCCTGTTTATATTATCCTGTGGGTCAGAGTTTAAAAATGATCCCAGAATAGCAGCAATTCCATGTGAGACACCTGAATTATTTATTAATGAAGTATGGCCCGCAATGATAGAGAATTGTGTCGGCTGCCATTATCCTGGTGAAATAGGATCAATGTTAATTTTTAATTCATTTGATACTGTGGATGAAAATTATAATGTGCTGCGAAATTATGTGAGAAGTGGAAATGCAAGCAAACTACTTGGAAAGACAATAGGTGATTTATTTCATGGTGGTGGAACACCCTTTATCGATGCAAATTCACAAAACTATCAGAACCTTTCTGCATTAGTTGATATTATGTTGCAGGATTGTAAACAGGAATAATTAGTCGTGGTCGCTCAGACCTAATCTTATAGACTATAAAATTATTTTAGACTTGATCCAGCAATTTGGTCTAGAGATGAAGGGCTGCAAACATCCTTTTACGGAACTTTAAGATCAAGAAATTTTAAACCTGATTTGCCTGGGGATGGATCGCGCTG
>CAZFUY010000127.1:0-1084 GCA_964522445.1 uncultured Thiotrichaceae bacterium
TGATTGATGAAGTTATTGCCAACAGCCCCAATCAGTTAGAACAATATCGCTCAGGCAAAGACAAGCTGTTTGGTTATTTTGTTGGTCAGGTCATGAAAGCATCTCAGGGTAAAGCTAATCCTGCACAGGTTAATCAAATCCTGAAAGAAAAACTAAAATAGTATTCTGGGGTCGGAGTCAAATTTAATAACTAGCACAGGCTCAAACTTGCCATAAGCTCAATCAAATTTGACTCCGACCCCTAATGCTTTCTTCATGCACTTTGCGACAAAAAAATATGCCAGACAACGATCTTCTTCACAGATTTATTATTGAAAACACCAATGTACGCGGCGAGATTATTCATCTTAACGCCACATGGCAAGCTATTCTGCAAAGAGCCGAATACCCGGAAAGTGTGCGCTCTATTCTTGGCGAAGCACTGGCGGCCTGCGCTTTACTCAGCGCAACAATAAAATTTAAAGGCTCTTTAATTTTACAAATTCGTGGTAATGGCCCATTACATCTTCTTGTTGTACAGGCTACATCCGAAGGCAGCATGCGTGGCATTGCACGCTGGCACGGTGATGTTCCCGAACATAACTTAAAATCAATTTTTGGTGAAGGTCAAATGGTTATAACCATAGAACCACCCAAAGGTGATCCCTACCAGGGTATTATTGCCTTAGAGGGCGAACATATAAATGAAGCTATCGAAGCCTACTTTCAGCAATCTGAACAGTTAAACACCAAATTATGGCTGTGTTCAGATAATGACAGCTGTGCAGGTTTTCTACTGCAGGAAATGCCCGGCGAGAAAACAGATGATAAAGATGCCTGGCAACGATCAGTTCACCTGGCATCTACAATAACTAATCAGGAACTTCTCCAGTTATCAGTAAAAGAAATACTACACCGTTTATTTCATGAAGATGATGTGAGACTATTTGAATCAGAACCTTTTTGTTTTCGCTGTTCCTGCTCCAGAGAACGTATCAGCTCAATGATTTTGTCACTTGGCGCAAATGAAGCAGGCAGTATTATCGAAGAACAGGGAAAAATTGCCGTTGACTGTGAATTTTGTAATGCCCATTATGAATTTGAT
>CAZFUY010000127.1:1184-7009 GCA_964522445.1 uncultured Thiotrichaceae bacterium
AGAAACAATAACCTTTTCTAATATTTTTAGAGCAAAGGCAATTAATATTCCTCCCGATGATGGTGCCGGGTTTGTAAAGATGTGACAATTTCTATAAGAAATATTTAGCGGATTTCTTTTTATGCACTGATATGAAAAAAGATCATTCTTTGTTAACAAACCTCCTGAAGACTGACAGGTATTATTAATCTCCTGAGCGATCTCCCCCTCATAAAAAAGCCGATCACCTTCTATAGCAATGCTCTCCAGTGTATCTGCCATTTTATCTGGAAAGTAAATTTCATTTACTGTTAATAAATTTTCTTTATTTACATAACTACCGTAAATTTCATGCGCAGATGGATCGTGTAAAAATATAGGTGAAACAATATCAAAAATATAAGACTGAAAATCATTAACCTGCACACCATTTCTTGCAGCCGCTAACGCAGGCTGAACAAGGTCACGCATAGAAATTGATGCTAAATCACGATACACATCAAAAACACCTCGTATTACACCCGGTGTTGCAATAGATGCCATACCAATATGAAATTCCTGTTTAGCTTCACCAAAATCAGCCTGTATAGGAAAAAAATCTATATTATCTGCTTGCGATACTTTTGGTGTTTGTACAAAAAAATCATATAAAACAGCTTTCTTATTGATCTGTTTAGCCAGCAAAAAACCACCACCACCGGGCGATGCCAGAACAGGTTCTGCAACACAGGCCGCATAAAATGCAGCAATCGCAGCATCAAAAGCATTACCGCCTGCATTTAAAACATCATCCGCTGCCTGCAATGTTAGCGGGTGGCCTGCTGCAACAATACCTTTTGCCATCTATATATCACTGTGTGTAAACTATTTATTAAATCATAGCATCCAGTTGAAAAAATATGAGCCGCAATAACGACAATCTTTTTATAACAGAAGCAATACAACTTGCCATTCAATCTGTCACTAAAGGCGGTGGACCTTTTGGGGCTGTTATTGTAAAAAACAATAAAATTATTGGCCGAGGCAATAATCAGGTTACCTTAAACAACGACCCTTCCGCACATGCAGAAATAACAGCAATACGTGATGCCTGTAAAAATATAAATGATTTTAATTTAACAAATACGACTCTGTACGCCAGCTGTGAACCTTGCCCCATGTGCATGTCTGCTATTTACTGGGCACGGATCAGTCGAGTTGTATATGCAGCAACGGGCAATGACGCTGCAAAGGCAGGGTTTGATGATACTTTTATTGCAAAAGAGGTATGCAAACCTTATAGCGAAAGATCAATACCAATAGAACACTATAAAAAATGTGATAAGCATACACAATGCTTTGAAGACTGGGAAAACAAAGAGAACAAAACAAAGTACTAGGGATACTTTGATAAGATCAGGTTATTTTAAACTTTACTCAAGATCAAGCTGTTGCTTTACTCTGTGCTTGCTCTGCAAAAAATCTTTATGTGACACATGAATTAAATCAGCAATACGCCGCACCATATGTTCTTCATACATATCCAGAGATTCATCAGCATAGGCAACCTGCCACAGGTAATCAATCACTTTAATTTTTTGAACCTGCGTAAAATTTCTGGCTATTAAACGGGTAAATTGATGATAATCAGTAGCAGATTTTACTTCCTGCTCTGCAAGCTCATACAGGTTACTGGTTTCAGATCCAGACAACCTGAATTTATCCTGAAGTAAATTTTGAATTACTTTTCTTTCTGCTTCATGCGCTTCATCATCCTGCATCATCATTTCAATTAACAATGCTGCTGTCGCCAGCTTTAGTTGATGGTCATTGTCCTGACCTACATCAGTTGGCATAAAGTTTTTTTCAAAAAATGATTTAATGCTATTTAACATCTACTTTTATGACCATTAATATTTAAATATTATTGCTTTGGATATTTTCGTTAACTAATTAACGGATTATACATCTTTGCTCCATGCCATCATTTCCTGCGTAAGTTTTGTTGATGTTACTAGATATTTACTTCCCGTTTTTATAGCATCCATCGCCTGCTGTTTTTTATTACTTAAAGCAAATGCCAGGACTTCAGCCGCCTCTTTATGAAACTCTGCATGTAAAGTTTTAACAGCAGCATAATGTGGAGACGACCTGTCCTGTTCCTCACAGGAATAAAGCCACTTCCCAAATTCACACTGGTCATCTTTGCATACCACATCAGGAGTCCATTGACTTTGCCCTGTACTTATCGCATCTATAAGTCTTTGTTTCCACTTGCTGTGAGAACTAACACCCTGTGCAATTTTAAGTTTTAAACTCATGATACCTCCTAACTATAAAATTTAAAATATTAACAATATGAGACATATTTAATTTTTAAAAACCTGATTACGAGCAACATTCCACGCATCTTCACCAAACGCACGTTTTATAACTAATGGTAAAGCACAGGAACCCACTGACAATAATTTATTATGAAATTCTTTAAGATTAAAATCTTCTGCCTGTGACTGCTGTTCTCGCAAGGCACGAATTAATGCCCAACCAACAGCATAACACATAGGCACTGTTGGTGATTGCGTATACCAGCTTAAATCTGCTTTTGCCTGATCAATAGAAAAGTGTAAATGATCACACATACGTTGTGCGGCATCATCAATAGTTAAACCTCGGGTATGCAGTTCAACATCTAACATAACTCGCATAGCTCGCCATAAACGATCACGCAGCATAATAAAATGATGTTCCGTTTTTTCTAAAAAACCCTGCTCCTGCATCAGATCTTCACAATACAAAGCCCAGCCTTCATACATAGTTGCTGAAGCATTAAGCAAACGTGGCAAACTATTTTCAGGATTTCGATTAGCTGTAACAAACTGCAAATGATGACCTGGAAAAGCTTCGTGAACACAGGTTAAATCAATAGATGTCCAGTTATGCTCCAGCATATGGCCTTCAGATAACACGGGCGTAATATAATAATAACCGCGTTGCTCGCTATCTTTATAGGATGGCTCTTCATAAGCGGCAAAAGGAATTTGATGACGTAAAAACTCGGGCGTGTCTATTACTTTTAAGGCCTGTGTTTTAGGCATGCTAACCAGCTGGTGTTCATTAACAAAATTATAAGCCGCTTTCATCCGTTCACGATACGCATCCAGTAAAGCTTCTGGCCCACCTTTGGGATAATCATGTCGAATGCCTGCTAAAGCTTCTTCAATATCATCACCACCTGTTAATTTTTGTGTTAACTGCTTAAGCTCATCTTGTGTTTTCTTAAATAAACGCTCACCAAACTGATGCAGTTCATCGGCTGTAATATCAAGAAAATGGTCTTCACGTAACAACCTTTCAAACTCATCTTTTCCGCAGGCATAATCACCCGTCACATTTTTTTCCTGATCCTGTAAATATTTTGAGAACTCGTCCATAGCACTCGCAGCCTTATCGCAAACGGGCTGTAACCGTGCAGGGTTTTGAAACTTACTTAGCACCACTGGATGCTTTGTGATATCACGAAAATAACGAGAGCCTGCTATTGCCTGCTGATAAGCTCCTTTTAACCAGCTAACAGGAATCCTTTCTGGATGCTGAGAGATATAGGTTCTAGCACCACGAAGGTAGTCCGGGATTTTATCCATTCGACGCTTAAGTGCCTGATGAATATTTTCCACAGGTCGAGTCAACAATTGATGAATAGCTTCTACAGGTACATATTCCTGAGGCCGACTATAACGCCAATCTCTTTCTAAAAGCTCATGCAGCTCAGAAACAACCGCATTATAAAGTATTGAATAATCAATTTGATGCTCTGCACTAAGAACATTAAAATCTAACTCATCCAGCGTTGATATAACTTTCTCATTAAGTGAAATTAATGCACCTATCTCATCATCAGCATACGATCTAAGTAAATTTTCATAACCAGCACAGCCGGTTTGTACTGCTTGTTCAGGATGGTAGCGAAACCAGGCATTGTAATATTGCTCTAATAAGACATTAAATGCCTTTTCAGCAGATTTTTCAGACATGAATTAAATTCTTCTATTGATTATTAGTAATTTTCTAGCACAGATAAAATAATACAGGGATAAGCTGAATAATTACGATTATTCTGTTATTTGAAAGTCATGTGTTACTTCGGCTGTTTTAGCCAGCATAATAGAAACAGAGCAATATTTTTCAGCCGTTAAATTAACCGCTTTCTCTACTTGCTTCTCACTCAAGCCTTTACCCTTCACTATGTAATGCGCATGGATTTTAGTAAATACCTTAGGGATTTCATCCGCCCTCTCAGCCGTAATTTCTACTATGCAATCCTCTATTGGCTGGCGCGCCTTTTTCAAAATCATCACCACATCAAATGCCGTACAACCACCCATGCCAATTAAAACCATCTCCATTGGTCGAGCTGCCAGATTGCGGCCACCACTTTCAGGCGCACCATCCATAACTACCGAATGCCCACTACCTGTTTCCCCAACAAATGACATATTATCCAGCCACTTAATCCTTGCTTTCATACCCCTCACCCTAACCCCAATGTTTCATGGGACCATATTTATTTCTAAAAATATTAAATAAACTTATATGCTCACACTATATTTTAAGCACATTTCAAAATTACAGCCTGTACTTTTCGAGTTTGCAGGTTATTTGGTGTCATAGCTTGCACAAGAATACTCAAACCCTATGAATAACTAGGATTGAGCATTCTTGAACAATCTATTTAGCCAAATAACCTGCAATTCTCGAAATCCCATGAAACATTGGGGTTAAACCCTTGCTGATTGCTCAGTATTTTGCGTTAATTAGTAAATTCTTAAACATTACTTCAGTAGAAATACTATATACTCACTATAAACACGGAAAATAACACATTACGCCAATGACTCTACTGCCTAAAATTGATACATCCAACCCCTCACTGGAACGATTCCTGAGTAATTGTCACCGTAAAAGTTACCCAGCAAAGAAAAACATCATCCACGAGGGCGATAAGCCACAAAGCCTCTACTATATCATCAAGGGCTCTGTCAGCGTAATGGCAGAAAACGATGATGGCTCAGAAATAATCCTTGCTTTTCTTAATGCGGGCGACTTCTTTGGTGAGGCAGGCCTGTTTAAGGAAAACCTGGATCGAAGCGCCATGATTATTGCTAAAAGCGCCTGTGAAATAGCTGAAATCAGTTATATGCAATTCCATAAACTGGTGGCAGAAGATCCTGAAATTCTATTTATGTTATCAGGCCAGATTTTTGATCGGCTAATTAAAACCAGCCAGAAAGTTCGCGATCTTATATTCCTCGATGTATCGGGCCGTATCGCCCGCACCCTGCTAGAACTCAGCCAGCAACCGGATGCCATGACACACCCTGATGGCATGCAAATCAAAATTACCCGTCAGGATATCGCAAAAATTGTGGGCTGCTCCCGCGAAATGGCAGGACGCGTACTAAAAGAACTGGAAGAAGATGGTTTAATTAGCGCTCATGGAAAAACGATTGTGATACATGATACGCCTGATTATAAAGTGCGTTAGAACACTGTTATTTTCTAGTTAAATAATTCGGCTAATTTCTTACCTGGGTCATCTGCCCGCATAAATGCTTCACCAACCAGAAAAGCATTTACATTATTGTCGCGCATTAACTTCACATCTTCAGGCACATGAATACCACTTTCAGTTACCAAAATACGGTCATCTGGCATCATATCAAGCATATCCAGTGTGTTTTTTAAGCTGACATCAAAAGTACGCAGATTTCTATTATTAACACCAATTAATTTTGCACCACTCATAAGAGCACGCTCCATCTCTTCTCTGTCATGCACTTCCATAAGCACATCCATATCCAGATGATGCG
>CAZFUY010000128.1:0-6916 GCA_964522445.1 uncultured Thiotrichaceae bacterium
TGGTAGTGTGGGGTCTCCCCATGTGAGAGTAGGACACTGCCAGGATTTAATACCTAAAATACCCAGTTCAGATGGACTGGGTATTTTTTTGTCTGAAAATCAGGTTTACAGCAGTATCCTAAGCCATGAGTGGCTATCGCCACGCTGAATTGCGTGTCCTCTCGGCAACTGCTCCTGCGTTGCTCTACTGCCTACTTCCATGTAGGTATTCACACGCAAGAACCTGCCAGGATTTAATACCTGAAAGCCCTTGTTGATGAGATCAGCAGGGGCTTTTCTTTGGATAAAATAAACTCAACGGACTGAAAGTCCATAGGTTGTTAAATTGCACGCAAATCTGACCCACTACTATAGGGGGGCACTCCAGTTATTTTGTCATCCCGAGCGCAGTCGAGGGATCTTGATCTTTACAATACAAGATCCCTCGACTGCGCTCGGGATGACATAAAAACACTAGAGTCTTGCACTAAAAGTGCATGGTTTTAACTAGCGTACTGGGATAATAAAAAGCATTTTTACCACAGGGGGGTGTAGAGATTTCTTATGATTTGCGCTGTGCGCCAATAGATAACAGTAGATTTTCTCTATGCCCCCTGTGGTTCATGATCTTTATCTTTTGATTGCAGAAATAAATTTGAAATTATCAGCAAATTTTAAAAAATTTATACAATTCTTTCTGCAGTAATTTTCTTATGATATACACTCCAGAGATGGAACAAACCATCTATAAAGAAAATTGTCTTTTAAAGCGAAAACTTGATAGTTTACTTAGACAGGCTCGCACCAATGAGAAAAAGCAGGAGCTATTTGATTCCTTTGGATTTGAAATTATAAGCTCCAGTACTCCCGCTCAATTGCGTGATCTTATATTGTTTCAGATGCAGGCACGGTTTCAGTTACAGGATGTTGTTCTATGTCTTGTTGATCATGACTGTGATACAGAGCGTTTGTTTTATGGATATGATGAAGAGGCCAGGCAGGTTTTTTCTAATAAGCTTATTATTCTGGATATTGAGACAGACAAAGATAAGATAGAATCACTCACCAGTTTTCCGCAGTTGGGGCCGAAAGTTCTTACTATTTATAGTGATTTTCTTTCCGGTATTGATTCCATTGAGCAATCTAAAAGTGCAGCTTTATTGCCACTTGTTCGAAGTGAGAAAATTATTGGTGCATTGATATTGGTTAGCTGTGATGAAAGTCGCTATCAATCAGGGCATGGAACGGCATTTTTAAGAAAATTATCAGCCATGACGGCAGTTGCTATTGAAAACTGCCTTAACCAGCAGCGGCTTAAAGAGATTGGTTATCAGGATGTTTTAACTCAGGCTTATAATCGTCGTTATTTTGATTTACGTTTTAAGGATGAAATAGAGCGTAGTTTGAGGCAAAAAGAAGATCTTGCCTGTATGTTTCTAGATGTGGATTTTTTCAAAAAAGTTAATGACACCTATGGTCACCATATAGGTGATCTTGTTTTAATGAAAATGGTTGCTTTAATAAAGGAACAGGTTAGAGCCTGTGATATTGTGGCTCGTTATGGAGGTGAAGAATTTGTTGTTGCATTACCTGCAACAAATATTCATGTTGCCCATGAAATAGCAGAGCGGTTACGTGCTGTTATTCATTCGGAAACGCATGCTTTTTATGATAAAGAGTTAAAAATAACTATCTCTATAGGTTTAACCGTTTTGCATGATATTAAAAAAAATGATCAGAAAGATTCAGGTGAAATTGCAAAGATCATGCTTGATAATGCAGATAAAGCCTTATATATAGCGAAGGCAAACGGTAGAAACCAGGTTGTTATTTATTCTATTTAACTAGTTGTTAAATACTATTCGTTGTCTAGTTCGTCTTCAGAACGCTGGCGTAATTCCTGCATTTGTTTATTTAGATTATGTTTTATCATTAGCTCCTGATCATCATATCGAATATGTTCAAAATCAATGCAGATGATGTTATTTTTTCTTTGTTCGTCGGATTGCAGGCAGTGCTGAACTTTGCCATAAATAACAACACCAATTTTTTCTGGTAATAAAATTATTTTAAGTTTCATTCCCTGGCCGTCTTTCGGTTTTTCGTTGCATTGAAAAGCAATGCCTGATGCGCTCAAGTTTACTTTTATTGTGTTGCCATCAGCGCAGGGGTTTTCATCTTCTAATAATTGCTGACCAAGAGAGTCTATTTTCTGGTTTAGTAAATCAAGATATTGTCCAATTTCTGGTGATGAGTGTTTTATGCTGTTAAGCATGGGATTGTATTCGTTATTAAGTGATGCGAAGTTGGCGCTTAAAGAAAAAGCAGATTGTTTTATTTTAGCTAATTCTTCAGGCGCATTATTATATTCTTCTTCAGAAATTATTTCATAGTCGAGACATATTTCATCTTCTATTCTGAAGAAGCGTCTGCGTTCATTGTTATCTTTTTCTTTGTCAGTCATGATCTTTTCATTATTCAGAGAATTTTATAAGTGAGGGTATAACGCGTATAGGTTCCTTTTCTTTTACAATGATAATCTCTACTCTTCTATTTATTGCTCTATTTTGTGAGGTTGTATTTGGTACAAGCGGCTGAGTATCTGCATGCCCCTGAATAACAAAGCGCTTGTTAGGTATTTTTTTTATTTTTAATATAGCATTTAAAATTGATACTGCTCGAGCGGATGATAACTCCCAGTTAGAGTGAAATCTAAAAGTGGAGATAGGGATGTTATCAGTGTGCCCTGCGATTTGAATTTTCCCATTTAGATCTTCAAGCGCTTTAACAATTTCTTTAATAACTGATTCAAAACCGGGTCGTAGTCGTGCGCTACCTGATGGGAAAGACCCCTTTTCTCTTATGCGTATCGTTGTTCGTTTGTTATCGCCAACAACTTCGATTTCGCCTTTGCCTATTTGTTTGCTGAGTGCTTTTTTTAATTTTTCCAGACGGCGTTCAATTTTTTCTTTCTCTGTACCGCCTTCTCCTTTGCCTTTATTAAAATCCAGATTGTTTTTACGGTCATCAGTGGTGTGCTGGCGCATGACCTTAAGTGCAGTGGGTGTTGGGCGACCAGGACTGAATTCTTTTGCGATGATACTTGTGCCTTTTGGGATTGTTTTGGTTTTTATATCTCGCTGCACACCAAAAGCCTGAGCCATTGAACCTGCAAGTTGTTTAAATTTTAAAGCATCCATTTCAGAGAAGGAGAGCAATAATACGAAGAAGCACATTAGCAGGGACATAAGGTCTGCAAATGTTGCAAGCCAGGCGGGTGGACAGGTGGGGCATTTGACTTCTTCTTCGTCATCCATCGCTAGTTGATGCTATTCAGCATTGCCTTCTTCATTGTCTAAATTGCGTTGTCCTTCGGGTAAAAATGCTTTTAGTAGTTCTTCCAGTATTCTGGGGTTCATGCCTTCCTGAATGCCGCTGATGGTTTCTAATATAAGGGTTCGGTTGGTTTTTTCTTCCTGTGTTCTAAGGCTTAATTTTTCTGCAAGAGGCAGGGCAAAAGTATTGGAAATAACAGCGCCATATAATGTGGTAAGTAATGCAACGGCCATTGAAGGGCCGATAGTTTTAGGGTCGTCCATATTGGCAAGCATTTGTACCAGGCCGATGAGTGTACCAATCATTCCCATTGCAGGAGCGATATCACCCAGTGCTGTAAATATTTTCTGCCCTGTTTCATGGCGTTGAATGGTCAGGCTAATATCTTTACTTAGCATTTTACGAACAAGGTCTGGAGGGTGGCCATCGACACAGAGCTGAATGCCTTTATTTAAAAATGGATTATCAATTTCCTGAGACTCAAGTGCCATCATGCCTTCTTTACGAGCAATATTGGCCAGCATGACAGCTTGTTCTATAAGTTCGGTTGCATCTGTAGCTTTATGAATAAAACCTTTAGCTGCAACTTTGAATGCGCCAAAAAATTGTGACAGAGTAAACTGCATCAGCACAACGGCAACACTGCCCCCAATAACAATGAGCAATGAAGGTGGGTTGACGAATAGCATAAAAGAGCCGCCAGTAAGAATGGCCCCCATAATAAAACCCAAAGCAATAACAAGCCCTAACAGGGTAGCTAAATCCACGTTTACTCCTAGTGTGTCCCCGAATATGATATTGAAATGTTATTATGCCTGTGTGTTAGAAATCCCTAATTTCTGCAACTGCATCGCTGTAGAGTTCGATATAAAATATATCGGAAACTTACAGGTTTTCTTTAGCTATGAGTGTAGACAATTTAGCTGAATAGTACAGGTGGATTAACTTAATGAATAATGTAGCTGATGAATGTGAGGCATTAAACTGGGCAAATATCAGTAGCCAGATTGATGCAAAGCAGCTATTTCATATTAAAGGCTCAACAGTAGTTGCAAGCATTGCATCAACAAATGACTGGGCAATGGCACAATTTCAGGATGGCAGAGTGCCTTCGGTTTGTTTTGCAGAGCAGCAAACACAGGGTCGGGGCCGTAATGGGCGGAGCTGGGTTTCTCCACCGGCACAGAATATATACATGAGCCTTGCGTGGACGTTTGGATTTGTTGCAGATGAATTACATGGTTTAGGTTTGGCTATAGGGGTCGTTATAGTCAGGTTGTTAAAGAAGTATGGAATAAATGCGCAACTAAAATGGCCTAATGATGTTCTGGTTGACGGTAAAAAAATTGCAGGCATTTTAATTGAGTCTCGAATTAGGGCAAATAGAAGTATCAGTGTAGTAATTGGGATTGGCTTAAATATTGATATGCAGATTATGTCAGCTGAGCAAATTGATCAGCAATGGACTGATATGAAGCGTGAAGTGAATCTACAAAAAAATATTAGTAGAAATCAGGTTGCAGGTTTGCTTTTATCAAATATTTTAAAAGCATGTGAAGATTATGGGGTGTATGGTTTTAGTGCGTATAAAGATGAATGGCAGGGTTATGATATTTGCAGGCAGGTAGAGCTGGAAATCATAACAGCAGATGGTGTTATCTACGGAAAAGGTTTGGGAATAACGGATAATGGTGCTCTGCGAGTTATGTCTGCTGGGCAGGAAAGAGTTTTTTATGCGGCAGATGTCAGTATCAGGGTGAAGCAATAATGTTATGTATTGATGTGGGTAATAGCCGTATCAAATGGTGTGTCTGGCAGGGTGAAAATATACTGTGTAATGCTGTGGCTGAGTATGAATTGCAGCATCTCAATAATCTGTTAGAGCAGTGGTTCTGCAATATAGACCAACAGGATGTATTTATATCAAGCGTTGCCAGTAGTCAGGTAAATGAAGCTATTGCCTTGTGGTTTTCCAGTGTATGGCACAGGCAAGTTAGTTTTGTAGAATCTAAAAGGCGGCAACTGGGAGTTACCAGTGGTTATAAAGATGTGCAGCAAATGGGAGTCGATAGATGGGTTGCAATGTTAGCAGCATATCAGCGCTTTCAATCAGCTGTTTGTGTTATTGATTGTGGAACGGCCGTTACGCTTGATGTTGTCGATAATGAAGGAAAGCATTTAGGTGGTTTAATTATGCCAGGTTTAAATATGATGCGTCAGTCATTGTATTGGGGTGCTAATGGCATTCAGTTTCATCATGGTAAAGAATCTTTGTTTGCCGATAATACTGCCGACGCTGTTTCGGGTGGCAGCTTTCACTTACTGGTTTCTGGCCTCAATGGTTTGTACCAGCAATATAAAAAACAAATTGAAACCAGCATAGCCTGTGTTGTTACGGGAGGAGATGGGGAAAAGGTTGCCAAATATATGGAATGTGATTGTCAGTATGAAGCGTATCTAATACTCTACGGTCTGCGTTTGATAGCCGAATCAAAAGAATAAAATTAATATGCGACTATTTTTTGTTTTTCTACTTATCCTTAATCTGTTATTTGCTGGCTGGCAATATCTTCAGCCGCCGAAATCCGAAGTGCAGATAAAACCATTGCCAGCAGAGCTTCAGAAGCTGCAGCTACTGGCTGAGCTTAAGGAAAAGCCACAGCCACAGGTTAAAGAGGCTGATGTCTCAGAGGCGGTTATTGAAAGCCCGGAAATGCCTGAAACAAGCATACAGGCCGTAGCTGATGTTTGTTATACATTGGGGCCGTTTAAAGATGAAAAAACATTACAGCAGGTGCAGACTGTGTTGTCTGAGTGGGCGCAGGGTGTTGCAGTGCGAAAAAGAGAAGAAAGACAGCGGCACAGGTACTGGGTGTATTTGCCTGCGTTTGAAACTCGTGCGCAGGCGGTTGAAATGAGTAAAAAACTGGCTCAGAAAAATATTAAAGACTATTACATTGTACGCAGCGGCAATCTGGATAAAGGCATTTCTCTGGGGCATTTTAAAGAAAAAGCCTATGCTGACAGGCGAGTGAGTAATTTAAAAAAATGGGGATTTGATGCAGAAATAGAAGTGATTTATCGTAATTTTAATATTTTCTGGCTGGATTACCGTCTTGGTGGCGGGCAAAAAAAGTCTGATGAATATATTAAGGAATTTTTGGTGGAAGGCGTGAGCCGAATTGACAGAGATTGTAGCTAAGTGGTTTTATAATAAGAAAGAATAATAAAGAGACCTTTGCTCGATATATTCACGAGTAAAAATGACTAAAATTTCACTGCTTTTCGTTAGAAAACTTGCCAATAGCTAGCTATTAGCTGCGCTTCCTGCCTCAATCAGTAAAATTTTAGTGCATTTTTCTTTCGCGCTTCTATCATGCAAAGGTCTCAATAAAAAAACTGTCTACTTCATGTCTCTGTGGCTAATGTTTCTCTCCAGTTTTATGTGCATAGTGGTGATATGTGTATTTTTTTGCAAATTTCTTTAATAAGGGCATTGCGAAACGCATCATGTTTCACTAGAATTGCCCCCCTTCGTGAAGAAGCTTGCCGGCATAGCTCAGATGGTAGAGCAACTGACTTGTAATCAGTAGGTCCCGTG